>NZ_JALBGZ010000608.1:0-3812 GCF_023006515.1 Bradyrhizobium sp. PRIMUS42 | reverse complement strand
ATCACCGCGACGGCTGCGCTGGTGATGGCGGAGGCGAGACCCGACAGCGCGCCGGCAAGCGCCACGATGCCGACGAGCAACGGCGCGGGCGAGGGAGTGGGGATAAAGCGATCGAGGAGCATCGCCAGCAGCAGGGTTGCTGCCGTCAACACCGGACCGGAGATCGCACGCCATCCGAACCGCATGGACCAGTCTCGCTCCTCCCGAACGAGGTAAAACCGCAACTCTGACTGATGGTTGCGCCATTGCGATGTGTTTTCGTGCGGTGTGCCTAAGGCGCGCTTGCTTGCAAGTGTAAGGCTTTCGGATGATTTTAAACGAGGTGCGTGTGCTTGACGCGCTGTTGCTGCGCAGGCGCGTTCAGCGTCGACGGCCCCGGGCCCTTGCGGGTGCCGACGACAATCAGCAGCGACGCCGCGACCAGGATCGCCGCGGTCAGTGTGATTGCAACGACTACCACAGGTGATTTCATCGACGTCCTGTTGCGATGCCGGTGGGCGCGGGGCATGCAGCGCCTTGAAGGCTGGACCAGGATGAAACGGGAGTCAGACCGGCAGGCCCATCGCCATGGTCGCCTTGGTCGACAGCACCGTCAGGGTGACGATCAGGCACAGCGAGAGCGCGGCGACGGCGAGCGAGGCCGCGACCGCGTTGGTCAGTCGGGAAGACGCGACGGTATCGGGATGGCCGTGAAAGCCTGCCGTGCCGGACGCCCGTATCATGGTCTAAATCCCTCAACGCGCGAGCGAATCACCCGCGACTTTCTACAATTTCCCAGTTTCAACCGGCAATATTGCGGCGGCTCTCGCGATGAAAATGGCCAGATTGCGGCAAATATTACCTTTATACCCGCTATTTCCGCAGAGCAGGGCGGGCGACGTCAGGCGCTGGCGGCGATGCTGGCGGGATCGTCGATGTCGGCCGGCCGCCAGTCCATCGACACGAAGCCGGGAGCGGCTTCCACCCGCTTCAGCCAGTCCCGGATCGCAGGGAAGGCCTGGAGGTCGAAGTCGCAGCGGTCGGCCAGGTGGGTGTAGCCGTACAGCGCGATGTCGGCGACCGTGAGCTGGCGCGCGGCGAAATAGGCGTTGGTCTTGAGGTGGTTCTCCATCACCTGGAGCGCGCCATAGCCGCGCTCCATCCAATCTTCCAGCGAATGGGTCTGGAGGTCGCGGCCGCCCTTGACCAGCGACAGCCAGAAATAGGCGGCGCCGATGTTCGGTTCGAGCGCGTGCTGCTCGAAGAACATCCATTGCAGCGCCTCGGCACGGTCGATGCGGTTCTCGGGCGCAAGCGGAGTGCCGACGGCGACGTACCAGAGGATGGCATTGGATTCGGCGAGATAGCGGTCGTTGCCGACCTCGAGCAGCGGCACCTGTCCCGACGGGTTCTTGGTCAGGAAGTCCGGCGTGCGGCTCTCGCCGCGCAGAATGTCCACCTCGATCGCTTCGTAAGGCAGGTTGAGCAGTGCCAGCGCAAGGCGGACCTTGTAGCTGTTGCCCGAGCGTTGCATCGAATAGAGCTTGTACATTCCGGGAAGTTCGAATCCTAGGACGGGAATACGCGGCGCTCGTGACCCCGCGACGCGGCTAAACAATGATGCCGATGCGAATCCGCCGCAAGGGCCGGCCAATAGAAAAACTCGAAAACCCTACCGCACTGCAACGGTGCAGAAGATCATTTTCGCGCGACGCTGCAAATCAGATCACGCTTGCGTCAGCGCGTCGTGGCTTTGCTCTGCGGGATCGTGAAGCGGGTAGGGCATCGTAGACTATCGGGGACAAGTCCAATGCCTCAGCATCGTCATGGCCGGGCGGTCCCGGCCATCCACGTGTTGCCACACGGCACGAAGAACGTGGATGCGCGGGCCTTCGCCTCGCCGAAGCGGCTTCGGCCGCGCAGGCGGGGCAAGCCCAGGCATGACGGCGAGCGGTTTTCGTCGCAGCACCAAACACGCAAAATTGCTCCGAGGACACGCCTTGCCGGATATGAGCAAATCCGGAGGCAAAGTTGCGGAAAATTGCGGGACATCGTGCCTCGAAACGCGTCCCACCCGTAAGTTTTTCCGGGATCGGGCCGAAGTTTCTTGCGATGCAGCGGCTCACGTTTTAGGGTGGACACATTCCCACAATCGGAGTCGTGAGACGAAAGGTTTCACGACGCTTGTCAGGAGATGACGATGTCCTTCCTTGCCGCTGCGCTCGACCGTGTGAAGCCGTCCGCGACCATCGCGGTCACGGATAAAGCACGCGCGCTGAAAGCGGCTGGCCGCAACGTCATCGGCCTTGGCGCCGGCGAGCCCGACTTCGACACGCCCGCCAACATCAAGCTGGCGGCGATCCACGCCATCGAGGCCGGCAAGACCAAGTACACCGCAGTCGACGGCATTCCCGAGCTGAAGGACGCGATCATCGCCAAGTTTCAGCGCGAGAACGGCGTCACCTACAAGCCGAACCAGATCATCGTCGGCACCGGCGGCAAGCAGGTGCTGTACAACGCGCTAATGGCCACCATCAATCCGGGCGACGAGGTGATCATTCCCGCGCCGTACTGGGTCAGCTATCCTGAAATGGTGGCGCTCGCCGGCGGCGAGCCGGTGCCGGTGGTCTGCACCGCCGCGACTGGTTTCAAGCTCCAGGCCGAAGCCCTCGAGCGCGCGATCACGCCGAAGACCAAATGGGTGATCCTGTGCTCGCCGTCGAACCCGACGGGAGCTGCCTACACGCGTTCGGAACTGAAGGCGCTCACCGACGTGCTGGTGAAGCATCCCCACGTCTGGGTGATGACCGACGACATGTACGAGCACCTCGTCTATGACGACTTCCAGTTCACCACTGTCGCGCAGGTCGAGCCGAAGCTCTACGACCGCACGCTCACCGTGAACGGCGTGTCGAAGGCCTATTGCATGACCGGCTGGCGCATCGGCTATGCCGGCGGCCCCGCGCAGCTGATCAAGGCGATGGCGACCATCCAGTCGCAGTCGACTTCGAACCCGTCCTCGATCGCGCAATGGGCCGCGGTGGAAGCTCTGAACGGTCCGCAGGACTTCATCCCCGCCAACAACAAGGTGTTCAAGGAGCGGCGCGACCTCGTCGTCTCCATGCTCAACCAGGCCAAGGGGATCGAATGCCCGCGTCCCGAGGGCGCCTTCTACGTCTATCCGTCCTGCGCCGGCACGATCGGCAAGACCGCGCCGTCGGGCAAGGTGATCGGCAATGACGAGGACTTCGTCACCGAGCTGCTTGAGACTGAAGGCGTCGCGGTGGTGCAGGGTTCGGCCTTCGGCCTCGGCCCGGCGTTCCGCATCTCCTACGCGACCAAGACCTCGGATCTCGAAGACGCCTGCAAGCGCATCCAGCGCTTCTGCGGCAATCTGCGGTAAGGCTGTCGCGACAAGCGGTGTCTTCTTCCCGCTCTTGTGGGATGGGAGTTCTCTCCGCGAGTCTGGAATCGTAGGGTGGGCAAAGGCGCACTTGCGCTGTGCCCACCGTCTCTCTCGATCGCAAAAAATGCGTGGGCACGCTTCGCTTTGCCCACCCTACGACATCTCCGAAAAGGCCCGCCTCCGGCGGGCCTTTTCGTTGTTTGCACGCTAATCCCCGTGCACGATCTGGCACGGCCACGGCTCTTGTGGCATAGACACGCAACGCGGGTGGAGCGCTCTCTGCTCGCACCACATCATCGCCGGAGATATTTCATGCGCCGTTCGTTCATCTTCGCCGGGCTCGCAGCCGCCAGCCTCGTTGCCTCCAGCGTGGGCGGCAGCGCGCAGCAGCAGCGGATGGCGCGGGTCGGTGTGCTCGAATGCCGTG
>NZ_JALBGZ010000607.1:0-3812 GCF_023006515.1 Bradyrhizobium sp. PRIMUS42 | reverse complement strand
GGACACGCCGTTGAGCGCGATGATGCCGCCGAACACGACGCTGACGTCGCGAACCGCGAGCAGGGGCGATGTCCCCTGCGCGAGCTGTGCCTGCGTCATCTCGTCTCGCCCTTGTCGTTCGGCGACCTGGTGAGCGACCGCGCTCCGCAACGACGACGGCTATCCAATCCCCTCCGCTTCTCGCGCACTTTTCCCTCCTGATTGCGTCATTGTTTTTTTGGGATTTGATGTCGCAACTTGCGCATCTCCTCCAATCCCGGTGCTCAAAAGAGCAATCAACGCGTTCCGACGTTCAGCTCAAGGTCGCAAATGCAGAGCGATCGAAAGCCATCAGTTCAGCGGCTCGTCCGTCACGCACCTTCAAAAGCCATTGCGGATCCTGAAGCAGCGCCCGGCCAACGGCCACGAGATCGAATTCCTCTCGGTCCAGACGACGGACCAGTTCGTCCAAGGATGCCGGTCGCGAACTCTCTCCGCCGTATGCGGCGATGAACTCACCCGTCAGCCCCACTGAGCCGACCGAAATCGTCGGCAAGCCAGTCACCTTTTTCGCCCACCCGGCAAAATTCAGATCCGAACCCTCGAATTCCGCCTCCCAGAAGCGCCGCTGCGAGCAATGAAGAATGTCAACACCGGCTTCACGCAGAGGCATCAACCACGCCTCCAATTCGCGCGGCGTGCTGGCGAGCTTTACGGCGAAGTCCTGCTGCTTCCACTGGCTGATCCGAAGCAATATCGGAAACTCAGGGCCGACCGATTTACGCACCGCGCGCACGATGTCGGCGGCGAAACGCGCTCTCCCGGGTAGATTTCTGCCACCATACGCATCTTCTCTGCGATTGGTCCCTTCCCAGAAAAATTGGTCGATCAGATAGCCGTGCGCTCCATGCAGCTCGACGGCATCGAAATTCGAGCGCTTGGCGGCAAGAGCGGCATCCGCGAAGGCCCGAATGGCGTCCGCGATATCCTCATCGCTCATCGGGACGCCAAGATTCTTCTCGGGTCGCGAAAGCCCCGAAGGGCTGTCGTAGGCGCCTGGAGGCTGCCAGTCTTTCTCGCGCGTGCGGACGGCGCCGACGTGCCAAAGCTGAGGCGCCATCAGTCCGCCGGCATCGTGGACTTCGTCCACGATGCGACGCCAGCCGGCGAGCTCCTGCACGCCGTGAAACCGAGGGACGTTCGGGTCGTTCAAAGAAGCCGGGCGATCAACCCCTGTGCCCTCCGAAATGATAAGTCCGACCCCGCCTTCGGCCCGGCGACGGTAATACTGCGCTACATCTGCGGTAACTACGCCATTTGGAGAGAACGAGCGGGTCATCGGCGCCATAACGACGCGATTTGGAAGGCTCAGGCCTTTATGTGTGAACGGCCGGAAAAGAACGTCGATCGCCATTTGGGCTCCAGACTCGCTCTAACCTAGCGAAGTTCGGTGCGAGCGATCGAGCTCGCGATTGCGATTGCGATTCGGAGTGCGCTCATCGACGACCATCACCTTCCCCCCTTTTCGGCGAATTCTTGGATTGGCTCGTTTTGCAAGGAGCGCCTCCATATACAGTTCTAAATAAGAACCGTCAATGAAGCTTGATCAAACTTTTTCTTATCGATGGCTCCGCTTAGACACTATGACGCAGTTCTTTTTAGGAATTTTTATCGAGGTCAGCTGGTCTGGAGATTTCGACCGCGCTGGTCGGGGGCGTTGTGCGCGGTCTCACGAACCTGTTCGGTGACGCTCTTCAAACCCGCTTGCGCGAACGCGGGTCATTTCACAGCTCGCAACGGCTCAAGCCGCCGGACCATCGTCGAGCGCGCCGCGTTCGCGCGCGCCATGATCCGACAACTGTCGATCCGTTCTTCGATGGTTGGTGCTGAGGTCGAGCTTCAATTACGAGAGCTTCGGCTCGTATCCGCGCTTGCTTGCACACGCGCCTTTTCTGCGACCTCTGCCAAGAGTCAAGAACCCGCGCTGGTTCGGCAAGCGCCCGCACCCGGGCGCTCCGGAGTCAAGCGTCCATTATTCTTTTCATCGTGGCCCTTTGCATTGATCGCGGTGTCAGACGATTTGAAAAGGCGGCCATTTTGTTCGAGAAGCCTGCGACCACCATAGCCTTTCCTTGCAGCAATGCCTGAATTCCGCTCGCGGCGACCGGGCGCGGCTTCATGGTGAGAAGGCGCAGCAAGGCCGATGCGGTTGCGCCGGCTGCCGCATCGAAGCCCGTCGCGGTGTGCCCCGGGCAGAGACTGGTAACGACCACACCGCGCGGGCGGAGTTCGTCATGCAGAGCCTCGCCAAGGGCGAGGACATAAGCCTTGGTCGCCGCATAGGCCGCATAGCTGGGGACGGCCTGGAAGGCCAGAAGGCTGGCGATGAGAAGGATATGTCCGGATCGCCGCTTAGCCATGTCGTGGCCGAACAGATAGGTCAGCTCTGTGAGCGTCGTGATGTTGAGCTGGATCATGTTCGCGGTATGCTCGATCGGCGTGTCCAAAAAATCGCCGTGCAAGCCGAAGCCGGCATTGTTCACCAAAATGTCGATCGTCACCGACTTCGCGTCGAGATTGCTTTTCAGGCGGGTGGCCGCGCCCGGCGCGGCAAGATTGATCGCCTCGACCAGCACATCCACCCCGTATTTGCGGCGGAGATCGGAGGCAAGCCTGTCCATCGGCTCTTGCCGTCGAGCCGCCAGTACGAGATTGACTTTCTGCGCCG
This sequence comes from Bradyrhizobium sp. PRIMUS42, assembly GCF_023006515.1. Taxonomy (NCBI): domain Bacteria; kingdom Pseudomonadati; phylum Pseudomonadota; class Alphaproteobacteria; order Hyphomicrobiales; family Nitrobacteraceae; genus Bradyrhizobium; species Bradyrhizobium sp. PRIMUS42. The sequence continues at coordinate 1,105 of NZ_JALBGZ010000607.1, read as the reverse complement.
CCAGGAGATCTGCGAATTCAAGGCCGAGGCCACTCGACGCGCCCGTGATCAGAGCCCATTTTCCGGCGAAGCTTTCCGTTGCTTCTTTCGACATCGTTCTCTTTCTAATTTGATCCGCGAATGGGCCTCGGGCACGTTCTCAATCCGAACACCGGCCCATCCTTTCAAGCGGCAGCGGCATCTCGAACCTGTTTCGCCGCGGCATCCAGAACGGCCTGAGCCAGATCAGGGTCGTTGATCACGCGCGATAGCGTCACCGCGCCCACCATCGTCGCGAGAATGGCCATGGCCTTGCTGCGGGAGGCCTCGTCGCCAGCTCCGGCGATGAAGCGGCCGAGCACGTCGAGATGGGCTTTGATGCCCGCTTCGAATTCCGCCTTCACCTCGAGGCCCTGACGCGCGGCATCCGAGCCGAGCGCCACGATCGGGCAACCGTCCATCTTTTCTCCGCGATGGTCGCCGCTGAGGTAGAACCCGATCACCGCGCCAAGCGGATCCTCAGGATTCTGGGTGGCAGCATCCGTCCATCGGCCGGACGCGCTCTCCAATGCGCGCCTCGACGCCTCGACCGCCAGATCCTCTTTTGACGCGAATTGCTTGTAGAAGGCGCCCTGGGTTAGCCCGGCCCCCTTCATCAGGTCCTTGAGCCCAATGCCATCAAAGCCGCGCTCCCTGAAGAGGCGACTGGCCACATTGATCACGGTTTGGCGGTTCTCGGCCGCCTGGGTGCGACTCACTCGCATCGTGGACCTCCATTTGGATTTCGTTCCACTTCTATATCCCATATAGAGTTCAACTGCAATCTATCAATCTCATCCCTGGATTTGGCACTCCGCGAGGAAACCTTCGATCTGGAGATCACGCTTTCGTTATCATCCCAAAATTAGATTGCGACCGACTTCTAACTTCGATATAGATTTCGTACACAATCTAAAACTCAAAGGAGACGGTCGTGAAAAGGGGTGTTGCGATTTTGGCCGGTATTCTGGTCCCAGCGGGGGTGGCGACCTTCGTTGCTCTTGCGATTCCCTCCCATGAAGCCTCGGCGGTCAGCGACCCCCGGCAGGAGCCCCCGATGGTCCGTCTGGTCACGGCCTCGCGGGTC
>NZ_JALBGZ010000606.1:0-3816 GCF_023006515.1 Bradyrhizobium sp. PRIMUS42 | reverse complement strand
CATCGGCGCAGCGTCGTCCGCCAGTCCCCGGACGCGCATCTACGTCTACCCGACCGCGCCGGGCACCGGCAGGGGTCTCGATGTCGACAAGGTGCCGTCGGCGATCAACGCCGTCGATCCGAGCCAGATCAAGCGCACGGGCTCGCTGAACGTCACCGACGCGCTGCGCGACAACATCGCCGGCGTCAACATCACCGAGGTCACCGGCAATCCGTTCCAGCCGGATGTCGAATTCCGCGGCTTCGTCGCTTCGCCCGTGACGGGCACACCGCAAGGCCTTGCGGTGTATCAGAACGGCGTCCGCATCAACGAAGCCTTCTCGGATGCCGTCAATTGGGACCTGATCCCGACCGCCGCGATCAGGTCGGTGACGCTGGTGACCAACAATCCCGCCTTCGGCCTCAACGCGCTGGGCGGTGCGATCAATCTGCAAATGAAGGACGGTTTTACCTATCAGGGCGCCGAGATCGACGTGATGGGCGGCTCGTTCGGACGCGTCCAGGGCTCGGCGCAATGGGGCAAGCAGGTCGACAAGAACTACGGTGTCTACGCCGCGCTCGAAGGCCTTCGCGACAACGGCTTCCGCAATTTCTCGCAATCGACCGTGCGGCGCTTCTACGGCGATGTCGGCTACAAGGCTGGCGACAGCGAATTCCACGCCAATATGGGCGTCGCCAAGAACGATTTCGGCGCCAGCGCCACCGTTCCCGCCGAGCTGCTCGATAAATATTGGGGCGCGACCTACACCACGCCGCAGACCACGTCCAACCGCGTCGGCTATCTCAATCTGACCGGCAAGGCCGAGCCGACGCCGACCTGGACACTCGAGGGCGCCGCGCATGTGCGCAGGTACGAGCAGAAGCTCGTCGACGGCAATCCGACCGACGTGCAGGAATGCGCCGCCCCGGGGCTGCTGTGCTTCGGCGACGATGCGACGCCGGCGAACGGCACCAACGGCGCGCAGCTCGTCAATCCGTATCCGACCGGAACCATCCTTGGCGAGATCGACCGGAGCACGATACGTTCGACCAGTTTCGGCGTGTCAGGGCAGGCCACCAACACCGATCAGTTGTTTGGCCACGACAACCGCTTCGTGATGGGCGCGAGCTATGACGCCGGCGTCACGCGCTACAACGCCACCGCCGAGATCGGCTCGATCGGAGAAAACTACGTTGTCAGCGGGAGTGGCCTCTTTCTGGGGCCGACCGGCCAGCCGACGACGGTTGCCGGTCCCGTCTCGCTGCGGACCGTCAATCAATATAACGGCCTGTATGCGATGGACACGTTCAACGTCACGGATGCCTTCGCCATCACCGGCGGCGGCCGTTTCAACGTGGCGCGGATCTCGCTGGAGGACCAGCTCGGGACCGATCTCAACGGCGATCACACCTTCACGCGCTTCAATCCGGTGATCGGCGGCACCTACAAGATCACGCCGGGGCTGACCGCCTATGCCGGCTATTCCGAGGCCAACCGCGTGCCGACGCCGCTCGAACTCGGCTGCTCCGATCCAGCCCGCCCCTGCCTGATCGCGGCGTTCCTGGTCTCCGATCCGCCGCTCAAGCAGGTCGTCTCCAAGACCGTGGAAGCCGGCCTGCGCGGCACCAAGGAGCTGAATATCGGCACCCTCGGCTGGAAGATCGGCGGCTTCCGCGCCACCAATTACGACGACATCGTCGCGGTCCCCGTCGTCGGGCGGACCGGCTTCGGCTATTTCTCAAATGTCGGCCGTACTAGGCGGCAGGGCCTCGAGGCTGAGGTCAACATCAAATCGCCCACGCTTCAGTTCCAGGCGAGCTACGCCTTCGTCGACGCGCGCTATCTTGACCCCCTCGAGCTCGGCTCGGAAAGCCCGTTTGCCGATCCGGCCACGGACACTATCCAGGTCAGGCCCGGCAACCAGCTCCCCGCGATCCCGCGCCACCGCGTCAAGGTCGGCGTCGACTATGCCGTGACCGACGTCTGGAAGGTCGGCGGCAACGCGCTCTACGTCTCCAGCCAATACCTGGTCGGCGACGAGTCGAATCAGTTCGCGAAGCTGCCGTCTTATACGGTGTTCAATCTCCACACGTCCTACCAGGTGGCGAAGAACATCCAGCTCTATGGCAAGGTCGACAACATTTTGGACAAGCGCTACGCGACCTACGGACAGTTCTTCGACACAGGAGCCTTGCCCAACTTCACCAACGGCGGCAACGACTTCACCGACCCGCGCTCGCTCAGCCCGGCCCGGCCGCGCGCGTTCTATGCGGGGATGCGGGTGACGTTCTAGGCACGGGTCTGTGTCCGTACGGTTCGGTGCGTTCTAGGGTCGGTAAGGCGAGCTGCCGGAAGTCCCGGCGCCGGGCGTCGCGCCCCATGTTCCGCGATGGCGCTCGCTGAGCTTGCAGAATATTCCGCCTCCGGCATGATGGCTTCGGAGGCCTGCTTTGCCGTGTCGTTGAAGAATCCGGATGCCGTCGCTTCGATCGTTTCAGCGCTTCGGCACGTCTACGGTGACGAGGTCGCGCGATTCATGCTGGTCGAGGGCATGAGCCTCGCCGACTTGATCGATGCGATGTTTTCCGCGCCCTTGACGCACCGCGAGGCCGTTCGAGATATCACCGACGGATTGGACGATTTTGTCATTTCACCGGACCTGGGTCTCGTGTGGCACCTCAGGTACATCTATGGAGACGAGCCCGGCTCCCTGCATGTCGTGGACATGGAGATCGCCACGCCGGATGGCACGCTGGCAAGCAAGGACGTCTGGCTTCGTCTGTCCTCCTAGAGGCGGGGCCGCCCTTGGGATGATTCGGCCCCGTTCCGCGGGCGTTGTCTTTACCAGTCAGAAACCATCTCAAATGATCCGAAAATTTTAACGAAACCGCTCGGGCCTCTCCGCGTCAGTTTGTTGGAGGGCCGGTGTGATGACAGAGCGCCAATTGAGAGAGCAGGAATGCCAGATCGCGCGTTATCGGCGTTTGGAACGGGAGGTTACGGACCCGCTCGCCGCGTGTCTGCTCCACGGCATCGTCGAGGAGCTTGAAGCCGAGCTGCGTAAGCAGCGTCCGGATTGGCACGGGCCACGTGATTAACGCTTTCTTAGCGCTAGTCATGCGGATTATTGTGGGGGATGTCAGGGGAGACTGCTCCCATGCTGAAGGACGGCACATATGCGGCGTGGTACAAGACGCCGCTCGATCAGGGGACCGGCATCGTCCATGTCGCGGACGGACAGATTTGGGGCCGTGACAGCCTGATGACCTACCACGGCTCGTGTCAGGTCGATGGAGATCGCTTCACCGCCACGGTGTCGACGAAGCGTCATACCGACGGACGTGCCACGGTGTTCGGCGTGGACGACGAGCTCATTTTGGATATCGAGGGAAACTGCCCCGGCAAGATCGCGACTTACACCGCGACGGCACAGCAAGTGCCGGGAATGGTCCTCCAGGGAACGCTCATTCTCACCGAACAGCAGCCGCCGGCACATGACCAGGCTGAGCAGCGCACAGCCTTCAACCCCGGCAAGCTGCCAAAGTTGCCGAAGCGCTCGCGCTGATCACGGGAGCCGGCGCATCTGCTGGCCCGCATCCATATGTCGCGCCCCAGACCGCGCGATTCTGCATCCGGCTTTCCCCAAAGCTTGCTTCTCAAACCGCCCTGAACTCGCCATTGTGCGCCCGCAACAGCTCGGAGCGGAGAAGCATCAATGTCGGACAAGGTCTCGCGTCGCCGGTTCGCGAAAATCGCGGGGCTGTCTGCGGCCGGCTTGACCGGTCCGATTGACGCGGCAAAGGCCAAGCCGGCAGCGGCGCCGCGCGCCGGCTTTCC
>NZ_JALBGZ010000605.1:0-3823 GCF_023006515.1 Bradyrhizobium sp. PRIMUS42 | reverse complement strand
GTCGATGTCGTCGCCTTGCGTCGAGAGCATCAAGGCGCCGCGGATGGCGCGCGAGCGCAGCACGGGGACCGCGACCGAGACGATCACCTCGCCGCGCGCATTGACCCGCACCATCGAGCGTTTCTGGCCCTGGAGTGCGTCGCCGACCTCCGCATAGCCGTTGCCGTTCTCGGGGCCGAGCTCGCGGTAGAGCGGCAGGTCGCCGCGATTGAGCCAAGTGCGCACCGCGACCATGCCGCGCTCGACGATGCCGGGCTTTTCGGCCGGCGGCGGCAGATTGTAACGCAGCACGTTTTCGAGATTGCGGCTGTCGACCAGCAGGCTGCCGTTCGGGTCGTAGATGCGGGCGCGCGTCTTGGTCGGCGAGATCAGCGTGCGCAGCACCGGCGCCACGCGCTCCGGATTGATCGGGAAGTCCAGCGGCGAATATTCGTCCGGGCCGCCATAGGTCTCGCCCGGCTTGAGGTCGAGCAGCCGATCGGGGTCGATGGTGATGGCGTTGGTCTGCACCGTGGCGGAGGCCGCGATCGCGCCGGCAATGATCTCGGCCTGTACCAACAGGCTCTGCGCCCGTGCGTCGATCAGGCCGGCGCGGAACTGCGACAGGTACAGGATGCTCGCGACCAGCGCGACGAGGCCGGCGAGGTTAAGCGAGACGATGCGGCGGGTCAGGCTGGAGAAGGACAGCGCGAAGAAGAATTGCCCGGCGCGCTTCAGCCAGTTCAGCGGCCGAAAGCCCTGCGGCTTGTCTTCGGCAAATTGCTCCGGAACGCCGTCGGACGTGACGTCCCCAGCGCTCTGGTTTGGATCAGGCTGCGTTCGGTCCAGCAATGCTTACGCCCGCGTTAGGACGGCTCATCGAGAAGGCCCCCGCATTCTAGAGCATGATCCGGAAAAGTGTGCAGCGGTTTTCCGAACGGATCATGCTCAAGAAACAAACCAAAGCGCGATGACGATTCCCATCTCATCGCGCTTTGGAGCGATCCCGGCCCCGATGGAATCAGAACCGGTGATGCTGCGTGAGCCTCAGGCTTCCTTGAAGCGGTAGCCGACGCCGTAGAGCGTCTCGATCATCTCGAACTCGTTGTCGACCACCTTGAACTTCTTGCGCAGCCGCTTGATGTGGCTGTCGATGGTGCGGTCGTCGACATAGACTTGGTCGTCATAGGCGGCGTCCATCAGCGCGTTGCGGCTCTTCACCACGCCGGGCCGGGTCGCCAGCGCCTGCAGGATCAGGAATTCGGTGACGGTCAGCGTCACCGGCTCGTTCTTCCAGGTGCAGGTATGCCGTTCCGGATCCATGCGCAGAAGGCCGCGGTCGAGCGCCTTGGCGTCGTTCTCCTTCGGCGCGACGGTCGGGTCCTTCGGCGCCGAGCGGCGCAGCACTGCCTTGACGCGCTCGACCAAAAGGCGCTGCGAGAACGGTTTGCGGATGAAATCGTCGGCACCCATCTTGAGGCCGAACAGTTCGTCGATCTCTTCGTCCTTGGAGGTCAGGAAGATCACCGGCAGGTCGGACTTCTGCCTGAGACGGCGGAGCGTCTCCATGCCGTCCATGCGCGGCATCTTGATGTCGAGGATGGCGAGATCGGGCTGGGTGGTGCGGAAACCGTCAAGCGCGGAGGCGCCGTCGGTGTAAGTCATGATTCGGTAGCCTTCGGCTTCCAGCGCGATCGAGACGGATGTGAGAATGTTGCGGTCGTCGTCGACCAAAGCGATTGTGGGCATGAGCCTCTGCTTTCTGCTTTCCGTTTGGGTCGTGGCTTGAAACGGCGAGCAATCCACTGATGCGCCGCATACATGGGTGCCGAAGTCGGCATTCGAACCTTGTCACCGAGCAATGCAAGCTGGGCTGAAGTGTGACCAAGTTCCACGAAACACGGCAGATTCGCCGCATGTCGACCCATAACCAGGCCCCCGTTTACCCGAAAAAAGGCCTCCCTTGCAACCACCTGAGCCGAGAAAGCCGATGCAACCGACCCCTGATTTCGTTCCCGGAAAGCTGGCCAGTTCCCTGCTGCGCCGATCGCGGCAGGGGGCGCTGGCAACTCTCATGGCCGGCAGCGGCGATCCCTATTGTTCCCTGGTCAATCTGGCCAGCCATCCCGACGGCTCACCGATCCTGCTGATCTCGGGCCTTGCCGTGCATACCCGTAATATCGTTGCCGATAGCAGGGTCTCGCTGATGCTGGACGAGCGGGCGGCCGGCGATCCGCTGGAAGGCGCCCGGATCATGCTGTCCGGCCGGGCGGAACAGGCAGATGCCGAGAAGGATCTGCTCCAGCGACGGTATCTCAATGCGCATCCGTCGGCGGAAGGCTTTGTTTCCTTTAAGGATTTCTCGTTTTTCCGGATCCGTCCCACGGGAACCCATCTGGTCGCCGGCTTCGGCCGGATCGTCGACCTCACGCCCGCGCAGTTCCTCACGGATCTCACCGGCGCCGAGGACCTCTTGGCAGCGGAGGAGGGGGCTGTCGCGCATATGAATGCCGACCATCGCGAGGCCTTGGGCCTCTATGCGACCAAGCTGCTGGGCGCGGCCGAAGGCGATTGGCGCTGCACCGGCTGCGATCCGGAAGGTCTCGACATGCAGGACGGCCAGACCGCGCTGCGGCTGGATTTCCCGGAGCGGGTGACGGACGGCACGTCGCTGCGCAAGATGCTGGTTCGTCTCGCTGGCGAAGCGCGCATGAAGGTGGACCAGAACGCAACAATTTGAACGCCGCGACCCATCGCTGCGACCCAAGACGGTAGATCCTGAGGCTCGCAGCGAGAGGGTTCATGACGCGTCGTCGTTTGGCATTGGCTGCGGGTCTGGTGCTCGCGATCAATGCGTCGTTTGCCGTGCCCGGTTTTGCTCAGAAGGGTGATCTGTCGGCGCAGAGCGCGCGCATCACCGCGCTCCGGAGCGCCGGCAAATATTCGGAGGCGCTGCCGCTGGCGCAGGCCATGGTGGCCTCGCTCGAGAAGACCAGCAACAACCGCGACCTCGCCGCCGCGCTCAATAATCTCGCGCAGATCTACGCCGACCAGGGCCACGACGATCAGGCCGAGCCGCTCTACAAGCGCGCCATCGCGCTGATGGAGAAGGGGACCGGTCAGGGCAGCGTCGAGATCGCGCCGCTCCTCAACAATCTTGCCGCGCTCTATCAGCGGCAGAGCCGCTTCACCGAGGCCGAGCCGCTGTTCAAGCGCGCGCTTGCCGTTCGCGAGCAGGCGCTGTCGCGCGAGCATCCCGATGTCGGCCAGTCTCTCAACAATCTCGCCACGCATTATGTGAAGCAGGAGCATTTTGCTGACGCCGAGCCGCTGTTCCAGCGTGCGCTGGCGATCTATCAGAAGGCCGCCGGGCCCGAGCATCCCGCGGTCGCCACCGTCCTGAACAACATCGGCCAGGTCGATCGCGACCTCAACCGCGATGTGGACGCCGAGGCGCCGATCAAGCGCTCGCTCGCCATCCGCGAAAAGGTGCTGGGACCGGATCATCCCGACGTGGCGCGCTCGCTGAACAATCTCGCCGGGCTCTACGAGCACCAGCAGCGCTATGCCGAGGCCGAACCGCTCTATCGCCGCGCCCTGTCGATCCGTGAGCGCGCGCTCGGACCCGATCATCCCGATGTCGCGACCTCGACCAGCAATCTCGCCCATTTCCTTCAGGTGTCGGGCCGCACCGCCGACGCGTTGCCGTTCACGCAGACAACGCTTGCCGGCAATCGCGCGCAGCTGCGTGTCGTGCTGCCGGTTCTGTTCGCTGCGCGGCAGCAGGCGCTGCTGGCGAGCGACAAGGCGCTCGATGACGCGCTCGGCGCGATTCAGCGCGGCA
>NZ_JALBGZ010000604.1:0-3825 GCF_023006515.1 Bradyrhizobium sp. PRIMUS42 | reverse complement strand
GATGCGAACGGCCATGCGGCGGCTGTCGTTGCGTAAGAGGCCGGCGAGCAGCGAGAGAGCGGTTTCCACCGGCGCCGCGAGCTGCGCCGGGTCGACATTGTCGATCCCGGTCGCCACCACCGAGACGCGGACGATGCCTTCGAGGCTTTCGTCAAACGACGCGCCGACGATGATGTTGGCGTCCGGGTCGGCCTCGTCGCGAATGCGGGTGGCGGCTTCGTCGACTTCGAACAGCATGAGATCCCTGCCGCCGGTGATGGAGATGATGAGGCCACTGGCGCGCTTGATCGAGGGGTTCTCGATCAATGGATTGGAGATTGCGGCCACGGCGGCGGCGAGCACGCGTTTCTCGCCGGAAGCCTCGCCCCGTCCCATCATCGCCTTGCCCTTCTCCCGCATCACGGAGAGAACGTCGGCAAAATCGAGATTGATCAGGCCTTCCTTGACGATGAGGTCGCTGATGCAGGCCACGCCCGAATAAAGCACCTGATCGGCGAGGGCAAAGGCATCGGCGAATGTGGTCTTGTCGCTGGCCACCCGGAACAGGTTCTGGTTCGGGATGATGAGCAGGGTGTCGACCGTCTTCAGCAATTCCTCGATGCCGGCTTCGGCAAAGCGCATGCGGCGCTGGCCCTCGAAGTAGAATGGCTTGGTGACCACGCCGATCGTGAGGATGCCGAGCTCGCGCGCGGTCCTGGCGATGATGGGTGCAGCCCCGGTGCCGGTGCCGCCGCCCATGCCGGCAGTCACGAACACCATGTGCGCGCCGGTCAGATGGTCGCGGATCGTATCGATGGCCTCCTCGGCCGCGGCGCGTCCCAATTCGGGTTGCGAGCCGGCGCCGAGGCCCGCGGTCACCTGTGTGCCCAGCTGGATGAGGCGCGTCGCCTTCGACATGGCAAGCGCCTGCGCGTCGGTATTGGCGACGACGAAGTCGACCCCTTGCAGCCCGCCCGTGATCATGTTGTTGACGGCATTGCCGCCGGCCCCGCCGACACCGAATACGACAATGCGCGCCTTCATCTCGTGAATATCGGTCATGCCAGTCATTCTGTCCTCGCGGTTGCTCCGGCAGGCCGGGATGGAGAAAGGTTCGAGTGCTACCTGCAGGCCGCGCGGTCTGCGTCCACGATGGAAGCGGCCAGGTGTCCCAATCGAAGCGCGGCTGGTCCCGCGATCGCGCCACCAGGGCGGCGACCGGTCCGCAAAGCCGTCACTTCGTCTTCCAGGCGTGCCGCCCACGCATTGGCGGCCTTCGTCTCGGCCGCCGCCTGCTTGAGCTCGACGGCAAGGCGATCGGCGCGCTCACGCTCGCGCTCGAAATCCGCCCTGTAGCCGGTTGCTGCTGCTTCGAGCCGCGCGACCTCCGCCTTGAAGGCCTCCGCCTTGAATGCCTCGATCTTTGCCATGGAGGCGGCGATGGGGTCTGCCCGGCCGCGACGCCGCGGGCGGGGCGTGTACCGCAGTTCGGAGAGATCAACGCTCACCAGGGCCTTGCCATCATCCGACCGCGAGCGCGGCAAACCGCGTCGCCTGGCGAGCGAACGAGCGGCCTCGCGCGAGATATCGAGGCGGGCACTGAGATCGGCATACGTCAACAACGCAACGCACATCGGCGCTTCTCCTGGAGCGAACCGGGAAGGCATTTCGGGCTAATGATGGCTGGACGATTACAGCAGGCTAGGCTGCGTTGGTTAACGGACGGTTAACGCGCGGGGGGGGGCCAGCCGCCCGGCGTGCTTGCCATGCCGCGATTTTCCGGTCGCGGCATGACGCTGCTTGCCGGCTTTCGCCTCATGCGTCTTCTTCGGCGCGGACGATTTGTGACTGCTCTTGGCCGCGAGCTCGGTGGGAAGAAGGGCCATTGCGGCCACGGCAACGACACACGCGAGCGAGCGTAGGCACTGGTTCATTCCATGGTCCCCCTGCGAAACCACCACAAACCAAGGTCCGCGACGACATGCGGCTTGAGAATCAAAGCACCGACACGATGCATCAGCATCGTGTCGCATCCTCACGCTGTCGCAACAATGCGGCAAAATACGGATGGGGCAAGGGAACTTCCGCAAAGGAGAAGGGGCGGGCCCTTTAGCTTTTGTTAACGATGTGGGCTCGCACGACGGTTGTGCCCGGCTTTGAGCGTCACGGGGGCCGATTGCGCGTGTTCCCGTCGCCAAATCGGTGTATGAGTTCCCTCAATCCATCCTTTCAGCCTTTGCCCCCGCGCCTATGCCGATTTTCAACCAGTCGATCCGGCGCAAGATCGTCGGTATCGCCCTCGGATTGATCGTCCTGATGCTGGTCACCTCGATCCTGTCGATGGTGATGTCGAGCCAGGTCGGCGTCCTCCTTGACGAACTGACCAACCGCTACATCCCGGCCTATAGCCATCTGGCCCGCGCCAACATCCGTTCGCTGGAGCGGGGGCTGGCGCTGCGGCGGATGGTCATGACCAAGATGGAGGCTCCGTCGGACGAGGAGGCCTATACGGCACGCCTGCGCGAGTTCGAGCAATCGGACCGCAAGATCGAAGAGGAGGCTGAGGCCGCGCGCAAGCTCATCAACGCGATCATCGACGATTCCAGGACGCCCTCCGACAATGCCGCGCTGGCGCGGATCGATATCCGGATCGAGACGGCCGTCACCGAGCTGCGCCGCGATCTGAACGAGGACCACGGCAGGCTGGCCAAGCAGGTCGACGCCAAACAGATGGTGGAGGCTCGCGGCACGCTGGAGCACATCGACGTGTTGCGCGACCAGTTCAACCGGAAGATCGACGCGATCCGCGCCGACATGCTGACGCAGGTCTTCGCCTCGACATCGCAGGTGATCAGCCGCCAGCACCAGGCAATCGTCATTTCGGGTGTCGTGACATTGCTTGCCGCGATCGTCGGATTTGCCTTTGCGCTCCTGGTGTCCAGCGGCATCACGCGTCCGGTGCGGCTGCTGCTCGCCGGCACCCGCGAGGTCGAGGCGGGACACTTCGACAGGACCATCACCGTCTCCACGAAGGACGAGATCGGCGAGCTCGCCGCGGCCTTCAACCGCATGACGGAGCAGCTCAGGCACAACGAGCGCATCCGCGAGACTTTCGGCCGCTACATCGATCCCAAGGTGGTGCAGGGGCTGATCGACCGGCCGGAGGTCGCGATCGACGGCGAGCGCCGGGTCATGACCATCATGTTCTGCGACATGAGCGGCTTCACCGCGATGAGCGAGGGCATGACCCCGCGCGGCCTCGTCAGGGTGATGAACCACTATTTCACGGTCATGTCCGGCCCGATCAGGGGCAATCGCGGCATCATCGACAAGTATATCGGCGATGCCATCATGTCCTATTGGGGCCCGCCCTTCATCGAGGAGGACGAGCAGGCGCTGCTCGCGGGCCTTGCCGCCATCGAGATGACCGACCAGGTGCCGGCGCTCCAGATGCAGCTGCCTGACCTGCTCGGTATCCGCGCCATGCCCGCGCCGTGCGATTTGCGGATCGGCATCGCCACCGGCGAGGTCCTGACCGGCAGCATCGGCTCCGAATTGATGATGAGCTTTACGGTGATGGGCGATGCCGTCAACCTGGCCTCGCGGCTGGAGGCCGTCAACAAGGCCTACGGCACCCGCATCCTGATCTCGCAGGCAACCGCTGACGCGATTGGATCACGGCTCGAACTACGCGAGATCGATCGTTTGGCCGTGGCCGGCCAGAGCGCACCGCAGGCGATCTTCGAGGTGATGGCGAGGGCAGGCGCTCTCACCGGCGCACAGGGCAGCTTGCGCACGCACTATGCCGAAGCGCTCGCCGCCTATCGCGCCCGGCGGTTCGATGAG
>NZ_JALBGZ010000603.1:0-3839 GCF_023006515.1 Bradyrhizobium sp. PRIMUS42 | reverse complement strand
CGAATCGCCGCTCGATCTCATCGGGCGCGAGGGCGCCGAAGGCATCGAAGAAGCGGCTCCACACCGCGCGCGGGGCGCCGTCCGGCCCTAAGAACTCGTCGGGAATGCCGGGCAGGCGGCTATAGTCGCGGACCCATTGCGCGAGGCGGCGCTGGCCTTCGCGCTGTCCCTGCGTTCTACCCGCCTTGTCGTCCTGTTCCGCTGCGCCCTCGCCCATGCGCCTCTCCCTGCCCCACCATCATACTCATTGCAGGAGCGGGGTCCGCAAGTCGAGGGTCAGCGGAAACTCATTTGTGCGTTCCTCGGGCGGCGGTTGCATCGCCCCCGGCGTGTGGCCGTGGTCCTGGAAGCGCGCCAGCCGCCGCGCCTCGGCCTCGTAGGTGTTGACCGGCTTGGTGTCGTAGCTTCGGCCCCCGGGATGGGCGACGTGATAGACGCAGCCGCCGAGCGAGCGGCCGTTCCAGCTGTCGATCAGGTCGAAGGTCAGCGGCGCGTGGACGGGAATGGTCGGATGCAGGCCGGAAGCCGGCTGCCAGGCCTTGAAGCGGACGCCGGCCACGGCCTCTGAGGAGCGACCGGTCGACGTCATCGGCAGGCGGCGACCGTTGCAGGTGACGATATGGCGGCCCTCGACGAAGCCTTCGGCCTTGACCTGGAGCCGCTCGACGGACGAGTCGACATAGCGCACGGTGCCGCCGGCCGAGCCCTCCTCGCCCAGCACGTGCCAGGGCTCCAGCGCCTGGCGCAGCTCCAGCGTCACGCCGCCATGATGGACGCGGCCGAAAGCGGGGAAGCGGAATTCAAGCTGGGCCAGATACCATTCCGGCTCGAAGGGGTAGCCGAACTGCTTCAGCTCGGTGAGCACCTCCACAAAGTCTTCCCAGATGAAATGCGGCAGCATGTAACGATCATGCAGTGCCGTGCCCCAGCGCACGAACTTGCCGGCTTGCGGCTCGCGCCACATCTTCGCAATCAGCGCGCGGATCAGGAGCTGCTGCGCCAGCGACATGCGCGGATCGGGCGGCATTTCGAGCGCGCGGAATTCGACGAGACCGAGTCGCCCCGTGGGCCCCTCAGGCGAATAGAGCTTGTCGATGCAGATCTCGGCGCGGTGGGTGTTGCCGGTGATGTCGACGAGCAGATGCCGGAACAGCCGGTCCACCAGCCACAGCGGCGTCTGGTAGCCCGGCGGCGGCACGTGCGAGAGCGCGATCTCGAGCTCGTAGATGCTGTCGTGGCGGGCTTCGTCGATACGCGGCGCCTGGCTGGTCGGGCCGATGAACAGGCCGGAGAAGAAATAGGACAGCGACGGATGCCGCTGCCAGTACAGCACCAGGCTCTTGAGAAGATCAGGCCGGCGCAGGAACGGCGAATCCTGCGGCGAGGAACCGCCGACCACGACGTGATTGCCGCCGCCGGTGCCGGTGTGGCGGCCGTCGACCAGGAAGCGGTTGGCGCCGAGGCGTGTCTTGCCGGCGTCCTCATAGAGCCCGACGGTGATGTCGACCGCCTCGCGCCAGCTCTTCGCCGGCTGGACGTTGACCTCGATCACACCAGGGTCGGGCGTCACCTTGATGACTTCGATGCGCGGATCGAACGGCGGCGGATAGCCCTCGACATGAACCTGAATCTGCATCTCTTCGGCGGTGGCTTCGAGCGCGGCGATCAGCTCGAGATAATCCTCGATGCGCTCGACCGGGGGCATGAAGGCGCAGAGCACGCCGTTGCGGACTTCGACCGACATCGCGGTGCGGACGGGGACGGACGTGTTGAGATGCTCGGGATTGACCCGCGGTGGCGCTTCCGGACGCGCCGGCAACGTGAATACCGGCAGCTTGCCCCGCGCCTCCATCGGGTCCTGCTCGACGATGTAGGGATATTGGTTGGGCGGGACATAGCCAAGCGAGCCGATCGGCAAGCGCAAGCCCAGTGGTGAATCTCCCGGCATCAGGAACAGATGATTGCGTCGGAGTTGCCAGCGCTCGCTGCGCCAGCGCGGCGGCGCGTTCCACCGTTGCACCGGCAGCACGAAGCCGCGCGGCGTGTTGAGGCCCTCGTCGAACACGCGCGCCATGCGCGCGCGCGCTTCCGGATCGGACAATTTGGAGTCGGAGGGATCGACGTTGACGGGAAGCTCGGCCTCCTTCTGGAGCCAGTACGCGGTGTCCTCAAAGGCCGGCATGATGTAGCCGGGATCCAGCCCGAGCCGCAACGCCGCGCCCTCCACGAACGCCTGGGCGTCCTTGACCTCGGCGCGCCGCGGATTCTCGATCTTCGCGATCAGATCGGCATTCTTCCAGATCGGCACGCCGTCCTTGCGCCAGTACAGTCCAAAAGCCCAGCGCGGCAGGCTTTCGCCGGGGTACCATTTGCCCTCGCCATAATGCAGCAGCCCGCCCGGCGCGAAGCGCCTATGCAGGCGGCGGATCAGATCGTCACCAAGGGCGCGTTTGGTCGGACCGACCGCCTCGGTGTTCCACTCCGCCGCTTCGAGATCGTCGACCGAGACGAAGGTCGGCTCGCCGCCCATGGTGAGCCGCACGTCGGCGCTCGCGAGATCGCCGTCGACCTGCTCGCCGAGATCGTTCAGCCGTGCCCAGGATTCATCGGAAAACGGCTTGGTGATGCGCGGCGCCTCGCGGATGCGTTTCACGCTCATGTCGAATTCGAACTCGACCTCGGCAAAGCCGGCGCCGCCGGAGATCGGCGCAGCCGAACGATAATGCGGAGTCGCCGCGACCGGGATGTGACCCTCGCCTGCGAGCATGCCGGAGGTGGCGTCGAAGCCGATCCAGCCCGCACCCGGCAGATAGACCTCGGCCCAGGCGTGCAGGTCGGTGAAGTCGTTCTCGACTTCCGGCGGCCCCTCGATCGGATCGATGTCGGGACGGATCTGGATGAGATAGCCGGAGACGAAACGGGCGGCGAGACCGAGATGACGGAAGGTCTGGATCAAAAGCCAGGCGGAGTCGCGGCACGATCCGGCACCGGAGGAGAGCGTCTCCTCCGGCGTCTGCACGCCGGGCTCCATCCGGATGATGTAACGGACGTGCTTCTGAAGCTCGCGATTGAGATCGACCAGGAAGTTGACGGTGTTCGGGGCCTCAGGCGGGATCGCATCGAGAAATTTCGCGAACAGGCGATCGGGCTTGATGGTCTCGAGATACGGCGCGAGCTCGGTCTTCAAATCCTTAGAATACTCGAACGGAAAGCTGTCGGCATAGGGCTCGACGAAGAAGTCGAACGGGTTGACCACCGTCATCTGCGCCGTGAAGTCGACCTCGATCTTCAATTCGGTCGTCTTCTCCGGGAAGACGTAGCGCGCCAGCCAGTTGCCTTGCGGGTCCTGCTGCCAGTTCACGAAATGGGTGGATGGCGTGACCTTGAGCGAATAGCTCAGGACCGGCGTGCGCGTATGCGGCGCCGGCCGCAGGCGGATGGTCTGCGGTCCAAGGTCGATCGGACGGTCGTATTTGTAGTGCGTGACATGATGCAATGCGACGTAGATCGACACGGGGTGCGGTGCTCCAGCAGCTTTTTTGAGCAGAACACCTGATGTGGGTGCGATCAAGCACTAACAACGGGCAGAGGGTGCCTAGGAAGTGTCCCAGATGCCCCGGCAGGAGCGAAGCGTAATCTCGGCCATACGGGCAGTATCGTAGCAACCATTAAATGGCGGCGGTGTTTTGAGCCGTACGGATCGCCTGCGCCTGCCATGATGACGCCGCGCTCGCGTCCGTCAAGGCGTGGCCTGGCGGCAGATCGGGTGAGGTTGGGGCGAGCGACGGCCATCCTTGACGGACGCTGCGCGCGGCGCCAGGAGGAGCCGCAGGTCGGGA
>NZ_JALBGZ010000602.1:0-3841 GCF_023006515.1 Bradyrhizobium sp. PRIMUS42 | reverse complement strand
CGTCGAGCACCCGCTCCTCGGCGGCGAGCTGCGCGCGCGCCTGCACGTCCTTGCGCTTCTTCTCGCGGACCTGGGCGATCGCGACCTCGACGAGATCGCGCACGATCTGCTCGACGTCGCGGCCGACATAGCCGACCTCGGTAAACTTGGTCGCTTCCACCTTCAGGAACGGCGCATTCGCAAGTTTCGCCAGTCGCCGCGCGATCTCGGTTTTGCCGACGCCGGTGGGGCCGATCATCAGAATGTTCTTCGGCAGCACCTCTTCGCGCAAGGAGCCTTCGAGCTGCTGCCGCCGCCAGCGGTTGCGCAGCGCGATCGAGACGGCGCGCTTGGCATCGGCCTGGCCGACGATGAAACGGTCGAGTTCGGAAACGATTTCACGGGGAGAGAAGTCTGTCATGGGACCTTAGCTAGGGTCAGTTGCGGGCCGGGACAAGCCGGATTTTGCGTCAGATGATCGGCGGCCCGGATTGCCATTGCTTCACGGCATCGACCGGATGGATCAGCATCAGGATATTGAGCGTCAGATTGTCGCGAATGTGGAGCGCGAGCATGATTTCGAAGGCGAGTCCGAGCAGGACCGTCGCGGGCACAGGCAGCACGCGCGCGGCGAGGAACCCCAGCACCATGGCCAGATTGTCGGAGACCGAATTGACGATGCTGTCGCCGAAATAGTCCAGCGAGATCGTGCCAGCGCGGTAACGTTCGATGATGAAGGGCGAGTTCTCGACGATCTCCCAGGCGCCCTCGATCAGCATGGCGATGATCAGCCGCGCCGGCCACGACAGAGGCAGGAACGGCAGTCGCGCAAACAGCAGCCAGGTCAGGCCGTAGAACAGGAAGCCGTGCAGGACGTGCGAGAAGCTGTACCAGTCGGCGATGTGCTGGGAGTTCTCCGAGCTGTTGACCACGCCATGCCAGAGTTTGACATAGCCGCAGGTGCAGATCGGAACCCGCCCCATCGCAAGCAGGATCGAGGCCTGCAGCGCCAGCAGCAGCAGCGCGATGCCGACCCAGGCGAGCGGCGGAAATGCGGTCTTGGCGATGGGGGGCGCGGCAAGCGTCATGGGTCTCGGATCATCAGGAGGGCGGGACCATCTGGCGTGACAATCTCGTGCTGCGGCACGAATCCAGCTTTCTCATAGGCACGAATCGCGCGCGGATTGGCGGGGCTGGGGTCGATCACGATGCGTGGCACGCCGCGGGCAAAGAGCTGATCGATGAAGGCACGGATGAAAGCTGAGCCGTGGCCGCATCCCAGCATGTCGGCTTCGCCGATGAACTGATCGAGGCCGCGGGTGCCCACCGGCTGCGGGCCGAAGCTGACGTGCCAATCGCCGATCTGGTAGCACTGCAGATAGGCGAAAGACCGGCCATCAAGGCTGACGATGAACTGCGCCAAATCAGGATGCTCGAGGTCGCCGCCGACGAACTCGAGCGTCTCGGGATCATGCCACCATTCGGCGACATGCGGCGCATCCAGCCAGCGCCAGATCAGCGGCATGTCGGCCGGGGTCATCGGGCGGAAGGTGTAGGTGAGGGTCATCTAGCAGCCATGGCGGTGCTGCGCTCCCTCTCCCGCTTGCGGGAGAGGGTCGGGGAGATGGTGCCTCCACAATGGGACAGCCCCCAAGAGGAGAAAGCCCTCACCCGCGCCTTCGGCGCGACCTCTCCCGCAAGCGGGAGAGATTACAGCCAGTCCGGAGCGCCTCCATGGATTCACAGGTCGCCCCTACCCGGTTGCCAGGCTTTCGATGGTCAAATTGCGGTTGGTGTAGACGCAGATGTCGGCGGCGATGTCCATGGAGCGGCGGACGATGGTCTCGGCGTCCTTGTCGGTGTCGAGCAGGGCCCGTGCCGCCGCCAGCGCGTAATTGCCGCCGGAGCCGATCGCCATCACGCCGGCCTCGGGCTCCAGCACGTCGCCGGTGCCGGTCAGCACCAGGGAGACGTCCTTGTCGGCCACGATCATCATGGCCTCCAGCCGCCGTAAATAGCGGTCGGTGCGCCAGTCCTTGGCCAGCTCCACCGCGGCCCGGGTCAGCTGCCCCGGATATTGCTCGAGTTTGGCTTCCAGCCGCTCAAACAGGGTGAAGGCGTCGGCGGTCGCGCCGGCAAAACCGCCGATCACGTCGCCCTTGCCCAGCTTTCGGACCTTCTTGGCGTTGGACTTGATCACGGTCTGGCCGATCGAGACCTGGCCGTCGCCGCCGACCACCACCTTGCCGCCCTTGCGGACCGTCAAAATCGTGGTGCCGTGCCAGCCCGGCGAGCTGTTTTGGGAATCCTGCATGAAGTACCTCGTTGTCCGCCTGATTTAGGCGGTCGGGGCCAACGGGACAACTGGCGCACAACGGGCCGTTCCGGGCCGAATTTCACTCACCATAGGCAGAAGTAGAGGTCCCGCCAGCCGTTCCCGCAGTAGCGAAGGGGCCATTTGACTGTTAATAGACTGGCGTTTTCCGGCCAAACCCCAGCGAAAGCCTTCAATGCGCACCGCGACGATCAAGCGCAAGACCAAGGAAACCGACATCGAGGTCACCGTGAACCTCGATGGCACCGGCGTGGCCAATATCGCGACCGGCATCGGCTTTTTCGACCATATGCTCGATCTCCTCGCCCGCCACTCCCGCATCGACCTTACGGTCAAGGCGGTGGGCGATCTGCACATTGATTATCACCATACCACCGAAGACACCGGCATCGCGCTCGGCCAGGCGGTCAGGCAGGCGCTCGGCAACATGGCGGGCATCACCCGCTATGCCGGCGTGCACATGCCCATGGACGAGACGCTGTCGCGCGTGGTCATCGATATCTCGGGCCGCCCGTTCCTGGTGTTCAAGGCCAACTTCCCCCGCGACAAGATCGGTGAGTTCGACACCGAGCTGGTCCGCGAATGGTTCCAGGCCTTCGCCATGAACGCCGGCGTGACTCTCCACGTCGAGACCCTATATGGCGATAACAGCCACCATATCGCCGAGTCCTGCTTCAAGGGTCTGGCGCGGGCGCTGCGCACCGCGGTCGCGATCGATCCGAAAGCGGCGGGAGAAATCCCGTCCACCAAGGGCTCGCTCGGCGGCTGAGGTCTTTCGGCCCGCGGCGCGCGCCGCTTGCGGTATTACTGATTCCTAGGAACGGGGCATCACCATGCCTGTCTACACAGTTCATGCTCCCTCCCCTGCCGGAGCCGATCTGCGCGCGACCGACAAGTTCGTGTTCGTGCGTGACGGTTTCCATGTCAAAGCGATGATCTTCGGTCCGTTCTGGCTGCTGTGGCATCGGCTGTGGCTGGTGCTGATCGGCTATCTGATCTTCGTGGCGGCGTTCAATGCGGGGCTGTCCAGCCTCGGTGTTGGACGCGGCCCGATCTTCTTGGCCGATCTCATCGTTGCGCTGCTGGTGGGATTCGAGGCCTCGAGCCTGCGTCGCTGGACGCTGTCGCGCGGCAAATGGCGGCAGCTCGACGTGGTGATTGGCGACAACGAGGACACAGCCGAGCGCCGCTTTTTCGAGCGCTGGAGCCAGAAACAGCACGGCATCGTCAACGATCAATGGGCCGTCGATCGCGGCGGCCCGCCGCCGACCCGCACTGTGCCGGGTCAGCAATTCTCGAATCCGCCGCCCATTCCGGCCGGGGGCATCATTGGATTGTTTCCAGAACCGGGAGGGTCAAGATGAGCGTCGCCATCATCGATTACGGTTCCGGCAACCTGCATTCCGCCGCCAAGGCCTTCGAGCGCGCCGCGCGCAGCCTCGAGATTCCGCAGAAGGTCTTCGTCACCAGCGATCCGGACCAGGCCTACGGCGCCGACCGTCTGGTGCTGCCCGGCGTCGGCGCCTT
>NZ_JALBGZ010000601.1:0-3861 GCF_023006515.1 Bradyrhizobium sp. PRIMUS42 | reverse complement strand
CCGCGGCCGGCCGGACCGCCACCAAAGCCTTGCCCGCCTGGCCAGCCGAAGTGCTAGGCGTCCAGGGCGCGCGGGAAGCGACTGAAGCTTCCCGGCGCCCAGATGGACCGTTATTTCCTTGCTTCTGGCCGAAATGGCGCTATATAGCGCGCCATCTCACACGGAAACATGGCTCACAAGGCCGTCCGGTGGCAGCCGGGGCGACAACGCTCCGTCTTGCTCACACGTTTCCGGAGGAACCAACCGGAGAATTAGAACGATGGCACTACCCGATTTCACTATGCGTCAGCTGCTTGAAGCTGGCGTGCACTTTGGTCACCAGTCTCATCGCTGGAATCCGAAAATGGCTCCGTTCATTTTCGGCGCTCGCAACAACATTCACATCGTCGACCTCGCGCAGACCGTGCCGATGCTGCACACGGCCTTGCAGGCGGTCAGCGACACCGTCGCCAAGGGCGGCCGTATCCTGTTCGTCGGCACCAAGCGCCAGGCGCAGGACGGCGTCGCGGACGCTGCCAAGCGCTGCGCGCAGTATTTCGTCAATTCGCGCTGGCTCGGCGGCACGCTGACCAATTGGAAGACGATCTCGGCCTCGATCAAGCGCCTGCGTCACCTCGACGACGTGCTGGCCGGCGGCGATGCCAGCTCCTACACCAAGAAGGAGCGCCTGACGCTTCAGCGCGAGCGCGACAAGCTCGACCGCTCGCTCGGCGGCATCAAGGACATGGGCGGTCTGCCCGACCTGATCTTCGTGATCGACACCAACAAGGAAGACATCGCGATCCAGGAGGCCCAGCGTCTCAACATCCCGGTCGCCGCGATCGTCGACACCAATTCGGACCCCAAGGGCATCACCTATGTGGTGCCGGGCAATGACGACGCCGGCCGTGCGATCGCGCTTTATTGCGACCTGATCGCGCGCGCCGCGATCGACGGCATCTCCCGCGCCCAGGGCGATTCGGGCATCGACGTCGGCGCGTCCGCCCGTCCGCTTGCTGAAGAGCTGCCGGCGGCCTCGTCGAGCGGCTTCCAGGGCCTTGCAGGTCCGCGCGGCACCGCCGACGACCTCAAGAAGCTCCCGGGCGTGTCGGGTGCGATCGAGAAGAAGTTCAACGACCTCGGCATCTTCCACTTCTGGCAGCTCGCCGAGCTCGACCACGACACCGCGCACAAGATCGGCGAAGAACTCGGTCTCCCGAGCCGTGCGGACGCCTGGGTGGCCAAGGCCAAGGCGCTGACCGCGGAAGCGGAATAGTCAAAAAGAGCGATGGGTTGGCCGGATAGGATCCGGCCACCATTTCAGTTGACGCGAATCCCTGAGATGGACCGCGGCGAGGCGATCAGGCCGCGCCGCGGCGAACCGGCAGGCACAAAGGATTTTCAACGATGGCAACGATCACAGCTGCGATGGTCAAGGACCTGCGCGAGTCG
The DNA here is from genome assembly GCF_023006515.1 of Bradyrhizobium sp. PRIMUS42. Classification (NCBI taxonomy): domain Bacteria; kingdom Pseudomonadati; phylum Pseudomonadota; class Alphaproteobacteria; order Hyphomicrobiales; family Nitrobacteraceae; genus Bradyrhizobium; species Bradyrhizobium sp. PRIMUS42. Next base: position 2,430 of record NZ_JALBGZ010000601.1, on the reverse strand, counting down.
ACCGGCGCGGGCATGATGGACTGCAAGGCCGCGCTGACCGAGAACGACGGCAACATGGAAGCCGCGCAGGATTGGCTGCGCAAGAAGGGTCTGTCCAAGGCCGCCAAGAAGTCGGGCCGCGTTGCGGCCGAGGGTCTGATCGGCGCGCTCACCAAGGGCACCAAGGGCGTCGTGGTCGAGGTCAACTCCGAGACCGACTTCGTGGCGCGCAACGGCCAGTTCCAGGGCCTGGTCAAGATGGTCGCCCAGGTCGCATTCGACGCGGGCTCCGACGTCGAGAAGATCAAGGCCGCCAAGGTCGGTGACGTCACGGTCGAGGCCGCGATCAATGACGCGATCGCCACCATCGGCGAGAACATGACGCTGCGCCGCGCGGCTTCGCTCGAGGTGAGCCAGGGCGTGGTGTCGAGCTACGTCCACGGCGCGGTCGTCGAGGGCGCCGGCAAGATGGGCGTGATCGTTGCGCTGGAATCACCCGGCAAGGCTGACGAGCTCGCGGGGCTCGGCCGCCAGATCGCGATGCATATCGCGGCCACCAATCCGCTGGCGCTCGATCCGTCCGGCCTCGATCCGGCGGTCGTCAAGCGCGAGAAGGACGTGCTCGCCGACAAATATCGCCAGCAGGGCAAGCCCGAGAACGTGATTGAGAAGATCGTCGAGTCCGGCCTCAAGACCTACTACAAGGAAGTCTGTCTGCTCGAGCAGGCCTTCATCCACGACACCGGCAAGTCGGTGGCGCAGGCCGTGAAGGAGGCCGAGGGCAAGGTCGGCGGCGCTGTGAAGATCGCGGGCTTTGTGCGCTATGCTCTCGGTGAGGGAATCGAGAAGCAGGAAAGCGACTTCGCAGCCGAGGTCGCGGCGGCCAGCGGCAAGAAGTAAGCGCCGGAACGTTCCTTCCGGCGTGCCGCCGGAAGCGGCGCCCGGACAAGGAAAAGTGCTCATGACTGATCCGGTCTATCGTCGCGTCGTGATCAAGCTGTCCGGCGAATATCTCGCGGGACAGCAAGGCTTTGGCATCGATCAGCCGACAGTCGACCGGGTTGCGGACGACCTGATCGCGGCCCGCAAGCTCGGCACCGAGGTTGCGGTCGTGATCGGCGGTGGCAATATCGTGCGCGGCGTCGAGGTCTCGGCCCGCGGCGTGTCGCGCCCGACCGGCGACACCATGGGCATGCTCGCCACCATGATGAACTGCCTCGCCCTGGAAGCGGCGATCGAGCGGAAGGGCACGCCGGCGCGCACGCTGTCGGCCTTCGTCATGCCCGAGATTTCCGAGCTGTTCACCCGCACTGCGGCGCACAAATATCTCGCCGAAGGCCGCATCGTGCTGCTTGGCGGCGGCACCGGCAATCCGTTCTTCACCACCGATACGACCGCGGTGTTGCGCGCCGCCGAGATCGGCGCCCAGGCGGTGCTGAAGGCGACCAATGTCGACGGCGTCTACTCGGCCGATCCGAAGAAGGATCCGTCCGCCACGCGGTTCGACCGGCTGACCCATTCGCAGGCGATCGAGGGTGGCTACAAGGTGATGGATGCGACCGCCTTCGCGCTTGCCCGCGAGACGTCACTGCCTATCATCGTATTCTCGATCGCGGAGCCGGGGTCGATCGGCGCGATTCTGCGCGGCGTCGGCCACGGAACCATCGTCGCCGGCTGACGGCTCATCTGGCGCGCCCGAGGGAAGGGCGCCGAGCGGCCGCCGGGATTTTGAAGGAGAAACGTGATGCCCACGGAAAATTTCGACCTCAACGAAGTGAAGCGCCGCATGCAAGGCGCCGTCGCCTCCCTCAAGCACGAGCTCGGCGGCCTGCGGACGGGGCGCGCCTCCGCCTCGATGCTCGATCCGGTGCAGGTCGACGCTTACGGCAGCCACATGCCGCTGAACCAGCTCGCCACCGTCAGCGTGCCGGAGCCGCGCCTGATCTCGGTGCAGGTCTGGGACAAGTCGATGGTCAAGGCGGTGGAGAAGGCGATCGTCGATTCCAATCTCGGCCTGTCGCCCGCGACCGAGGGCCAGGTGCTGCGTCTGCGCATCCCCGAGCTCAACGAGGAGCGGCGCAAGGAGCTGGTGAAGGTCGCGCACAAATACGCCGAAGCTGCCAAGGTCGCCGCGCGCCACGTCCGCCGCGACGGTCTCGACGTCCTCAAGAAGCTCGAGAAGAACCACGAGATGTCGGAGGACGACCAGAAGCGCCACGCCGACGAGGTGCAGAAGGCGACCGACAGCACGATCGCCGAAATCGACCAGTTGCTGGCCGCCAAGGAAAAAGAAGTCCTCACCGTTTAAGGCATCGCCTTCATGTCCAACGCCGCCGCGCCCGCAACGGAAGGACCAGATCGGTCCGAGGCGCCCGCGCATGTCGCCATCATCATGGATGGCAACGGGCGTTGGGCGGCCGCGCGCGGTCTGCCGCGTGCGGAGGGGCATCG
>NZ_JALBGZ010000600.1:0-3862 GCF_023006515.1 Bradyrhizobium sp. PRIMUS42 | reverse complement strand
GCCCGCGAGCTTGTCCAGCGCGTTGTGGCGGCCGACATCCTCGCGCAACGCGACGATGCTTCCGGCGGGGGACCAGAATGCGGCGGCGTGCACGGCGCGGGTCTGCAGATTGATCGATTGCAGCGGCGCGATGGCCTGCATCGCCGCCATGATCTCTCCCGGCGTGAAGCTCTGCCCCTGCGACACCACCGCCGCAGGCCGCACGGCTTCAGCGATGGACTCGATGCCGCAGATGCCGCAGCCGGTGGGTCCCGCGACATGGCGGCGGCGCTCGCTGATGAGCGCCGCGTCTTCCGGCGCCAGCCACATCCTGAGCTCGATGCCGTCATCGAGACGAACAATCTCGAGCGACTTGATGTCGTCGACTGACTTGATGATGCCTTCGCTCAGGCTGAAGCCGACCGCAAAGTCTTCCAGATTTTGCGGCGTCCCCATCATGACGGCATAGGTGCCGCCATTATAGGTCAGCGCCAGCGGTGTCTCCTCCGGAATGAATCGCGTTCCTTCGGACGCCGCACCGTTGCGCCAGATTCCGCGATCGATCGCCTGGACCGCTACGTGCATGCCGTTACTCCGCGGCTTCGGCCGGCGCGATGCGACGCGATTGGCGCGCCTGCGCGTCATAGGCCTTCTGCCAGTCGGAGGGGCCGTTCGAGGGCGACACCTGCACCGCCGTGACCTTGTATTCGGGGCAATTGGTCGCCCAGTCCGAATATTCCGTCGTGATGACGTTGGCCTGCGTGTCCGGATGATGGAAGGTGGTGTAGACGACTCCGGGCGCGACGCGATCAGTGATCTCCGCACGCAACGTGGTCTCGCCGGCACGGCTCTTCAGGCGCACCCAGTCGCCCTCGCGCACGCCGCGCTGTTCGGCATCGTGGGGATGGATCTCCAGCCGGTCCTCGGCATGCCACACCACATTCTCGGTACGCCGCGTCTGCGCGCCGACATTGTACTGGCTGAGGATGCGGCCGGTGGTGAGCAGCAGGGGATAGCGCGGGCCGGTGCGCTCGTCGGTTGCGACATACTCGGTCACGACGAACTTGCCCTTGCCGCGGACGAAGCCGTCGATATGCATCACCGGCGTGCCCTCGGGCGCCTTGTCGTTGCAGGGCCACTGCACCGAGCCGAGCTCGTCGAGCTTGGCGTAGGAGACGCCGGCAAAGGTCGGCGTCAGCGCAGCGATTTCGTCCATGATCTCGGACGGGTGGCTATAGTTCATCTCGAAGCCCATCGCCTTGGCGAGGCCGATGGTGACCTCCCAGTCGGCCATGCCGTTCTTCGGTGTCATCACCTTGCGCACGCGCTGGATGCGCCGCTCGGCATTGGTGAAGGTGCCGTCCTTCTCGAGGAAGCTCGAGCCGGGCAGGAAGACATGGGCGTAGTTCGCGGTCTCGTTCAGGAAGAGGTCGTGGACGATGACGCATTCCATCGCCGACAGCGCCGCCACCACGTGGCTGGTGTTGGGATCGGACTGGAGGATGTCCTCGCCCTGCACGTAGATCCCCATGAACGTGCCTTCGACCGCGGCATCGAACATGTTGGGGATGCGCAGGCCCGGCTCAGGATTGAGCTTGACGTTCCACAGCGCCTCGAACTGGTCGCGCACGGCATCGCCGGAGATGTGGCGGTAGCCGGGCAGCTCATGCGGGAACGAGCCCATGTCGCAGGAGCCCTGCACGTTGTTCTGCCCGCGCAGCGGGTTCACGCCGACGCCGGGGCGGCCGATATTGCCTGTGACCATCGCAAGGTTTGCGATCGCGATCACGGTGGTCGAGCCCTGGCTGTGCTCGGTGACGCCGAGGCCGTAATAGATTGCGCCGTTGCCGCCGGTCGCGTAAGTGCGGGCTGCTTCGCGCAGGTCCTTCGGATTGACGCCGGTGAGGATCGCGGTGGCTTCCGGGCTGTTGTTCGGCTGTGCGACGAACGCCGCCCATTCCTCGAACTCGCTCCAGTCGCAGCGCTCGCGCACGAAGGCTTCGTTGGCGAGGCCTTCGGTCACGATCACATGCGCCAGCGCGGTCATGACGGCGACGTTGGTGCCCGGCATCAAGGGCAGGTGGAGCGCCTTCACGTGCGGCGATTCCACCATCTCGGTGCGACGCGGATCGATCACGATCAGCTTGGCGCCCTGGCGCAGCCGCTTCTTCAGACGGGAGGCGAACACGGGATGGGCCGAAGCGGGGTTGGCACCGATGATGACGACGACGTCGGTGTCTTCGACCGAGTCGAAATCCTGCGTGCCGGCCGAGGTGCCGAACGTGGTCGAGAGGCCATAGCCGGTCGGGGAGTGGCAGACGCGGGCGCAGGTGTCGACATTATTGTTGCCGAAGCCGGCACGGATCAGCTTCTGCACCAGATAGGTTTCTTCGTTGGTGCAGCGGGACGATGTGATGCCACCGATAGCGTCGCGGCCGTACTTCTTTTGGATGCCACGCATCTTCGTCGCGGCGAACGAGAACGCTTCATCCCATGAGACTTCACGCCAGGGATCATCGATCCGCTCACGGATCATCGGGTTGAGGATGCGTTCCTTGTGGTTGGTGTAGCCCCAGGCGAAGCGGCCCTTGACGCAGGAATGGCCGCGATTAGCCTTGCCGTCCTTGTACGGCACCATGCGCACGACTTCCTCGCCGCGCATCTCGGCCTTGAAGGTGCAGCCGACGCCGCAATAGGCGCAGGTGGTGACGACGGAGTGCTCGGGCTGGCCGATCTCGATCACGGATTTTTCGGTCAGTGTCGCGGTCGGGCAGGCCTGCACGCAGGCGCCGCAGGAGACGCATTCGGAGCCGAGGAAGCTCTCGCTCATGCCCGGCGAGACCCGGCTGTCGAAGCCGCGGCCGGAGATGGTCAGCGCGAAGGTGCCTTGCACCTCCTCGCAGGCGCGGACGCAGCGCGAGCAGACGATGCACTTGGACGGATCGTACGTGAAGTACGGATTGGACTCGTCCTTCGGCATCCAGTGGCCGTTGCTGCAACCGTCCGACTTGGCGAAGACGTGGTTCTCGCCCTCATAGCCGTAGCGCACATCGCGCAGGCCGACTGCACCGGCCATGTCCTGCAATTCGCAGTCGCCGTTGGCGCCGCAGGTGAGGCAGTCGAGCGGATGGTCGGAGATGTAGAGCTCCATCACACCCTTGCGCAGCTTCTTGAGTCGCTCGGTCTGGGTGTGCACGACGAGGCCCGACATCACCGGCGTGGTGCAGGACGCCGGCGTACCGGCGCGGCCCTCGATCTCGACGAGGCAGAGCCGGCAGGAGCCGAACGCGTCGACCATGTCGGTGGCGCAGAGCTTTGGGATCTGATGGCCGGCGTCCATCGCGGCTCGCATGATCGAGGTGCCCTCGGGCACCGTCACCTCATTGCCGTCGATGGTCAGCGTCACCATCGTTTCCGATTTCGAACGCGGCGTGCCGAAGTCGATTTCTTCGATCAGAGACATTGTCGTTCTCCTATTCCGCGGCCTGAAGCGTGGTCGGCGCCGGGATGAAGTCCTCCCGGAAGTGCTTCAATGCGCTGAGCACGGGGTAGGGCGTGAAGCCGCCGAGGGCGCAGAGCGAGCCGAATTTCATGGTGTTGCAGAGGTCCTCGACCAGCGCGAGATTTTCGTGCACGCGCTCGCCGTTGATGATCTTCTCGATGGTCTCGACGCCGCGGGTCGAGCCGATCCGGCACGGCGTGCACTTGCCGCAGGATTCGACCGCGCAGAACTCCATCGCGAAGCGCGCCTGCCTGCGCATGTCGACGCTGTCGTCGAACACCACGATGCCGCCATGGCCGATCAGGCCGTCGCGCGCGGCGAAGGCCTCGTAGTCGAACGGCGTGTCGAACAGTGCGCGCGGGAAATAGGCGCCGAGGGGCC
>NZ_JALBGZ010000005.1:0-52615 GCF_023006515.1 Bradyrhizobium sp. PRIMUS42 | reverse complement strand
GGACGAATGCCGCGGCCGAGCGGGCCGGCCATGCCGCAGATGGCGCCGGCCTTCGCGTTGACGGCGAACGCCGAACCCGGTCCGGCGTGATCATGGACCACGAAGTCGATATCGATCTCGCGGCTCTGCAAGTCGATGCGGCGGATCGTGTAATAGCGGGTGACGGGCCTGCGGTCGGGCTCCGGCCACAGGATACGTCCGTCCGGGGCGGGCCACGGCCATTCGGGCTTGGCGAGCCCTTCCGGCGGGAAGTACAGCCGCACGTGCAGGTCGTCGTCGTTCACGAAACGGGCGATGTCGTCGCCAGTGAAGGTCAGCCGCCGCATGTGCGGTGTCAGGGTGAGCGCGGCCTTCAGCCGCACCTCGCGGAAGTTGGCCAGTGTGCCGCCATTGGACTCATGACCGGACCAAACGATGGTCGGGGCACTGTCGCCCGCGAACTCGATCACATGCGAGGCGACGACCGAGCGCAACATCTCCAGATTGCCCTTGTCGTTGGCCTCGACGCGGATCTTGAGCGCTTCGGCCTCGACGGCGAGGGAGCTGGTGCCGAACGGCAGCTTCGCCACCATGAGGCCGTCCCGGTCCTCGAAGGCGATGTCATGCTCGGCCAGATGATCGATCATCCGCGCAGCGAGGCCGGCGGCATCGGGAAGCGCGATGCGGGCTTCGGAGATAAGCAAGTCCAAAGTCATTCTCCACCGGGCCTGTCCGATGCTGGCCTGCAAGCGCTTCGATGTCCGGATGTCGCGGCCTGGCACGGCGCTGGATCAAAATCCTGCTCGCTCGCCGGCTGCGATGCAAAAGCGGTACTACCCGCATCATATTAAAGGCATTGCCGATCCCAAATTAGAATCCATCGAAAGAACATGGAAAATAAGCGCTGGAGTTGCGGTGCTGCCATCATGTATTCGCATCACATCGGCACGGCTTGTTCTGATCGTGACGGGCCGTATAGGTTCGCTTCAGGTCTCCTCCAGCGCGGCTCTCATCATGAACTCACGAAGCGGCCTGACGGCGCAGATCCTGCACCTCCTGCGGCCTTACTGGCCGCTCGTGCTCGGCGGCATCGTTCTGGGTCTGGTTGGTGGTGCCAGCGTCGCGGCATTGCTCGCGGTCGTCAATCGCGGGCTTTATGCCACGCAGGCCGACGTCGTAACGCTGCTTCTCGCATTCGCCGGCCTGTGCCTCCTGATCCTGATCGGGTCCATCGGTGCCGATATCAGCGCCAATTACGTCGGACAACGGATCATCGCCGAGCTTCGCAAGTCGCTGGCCGCCAGGATCCTGGCCGCGCCGATCGATCAGCTCGAAATCTACCGGACGCATCGCCTGATCCCGGTTCTCACGCAGGACGTCGACACGATCAGTGATTTCGCGTTCTTCTTTTCGTCCTTTTTCGTGTCGCTCGTGATCGCGCTCGGCTGCATGGTTTACCTTGCGGTGCTGTCGTGGCCGCTTTTCCTGATCACGGGGGCCGTCATCGTTCTGGGGTCGCTGGCGCATGGATATGCAAGGACGCGAGGTGTCCACGGCTTCAGCGTCGCGCGCGATTCGGAGGATCAGCTGCACAAGCAGTATCGCGCGATCGCTGAGGGCGCCAAGGAGCTGCGTCTCAATCGTGTCCGCCGTCGGCGCGTCTATGTCGAGCAACTCCAGCACACCGTGGACCGGATCAGCTCGGTGCAGATCAGGTCGATCAATCTGTTCGTGACGGCGCGGGCGTTCGGCACGATGCTGTTTTTTGTCGTGATCGGCGTGGCGCTGACCTTGCGTCCGTTCCTGTGGCCCGATAGTCCCGCCGCGGTGTCCAGCGGCTTCGTGCTGGTGCTGCTCTATATGCGCGGACCCATCGATCAGGTCATCGGTATCCTGCCGGCGCTCGGCCGCGCCCAGGTCGCGATGCGGCGCATTGCGGACCTCTCGGAGCAGTTCTCGACCCCCGAGCACGATCTGCTGGTTATTGCTCCTGCCGGGCCGGGCAAGACCACGATCGAATCCATCGAGCTCCGCAGCGTAACCTATGCCTTTCGCGCCGTACCGGGCAGTAACCCCTTTGTCCTTGGGCCGGTCGATCTGCTTGTTCGGCAGGGCGACATCGTCTTCATCGTGGGGCAGAATGGCAGCGGAAAGACGACCCTCATCAAGCTGTTGCTGGGTCTGTATGCTCCGCACGGCGGCACGGTGCTGCGCGACGGCTCGCCCGTCCTGACCGAGACGCGGGACGATTACCGCCAGCTCTTCACGACCATCTTTTCCGACTACTATCTGTTCGAGGATCTCATTCGTGGAGAAGGCGTGGTTCCTGATGTCGCGGAGCGCTATCTCCAGCGGCTGGAGGTCGCGCACAAGGTCTCGGTCGAGAACGGTGTGTTTACGACGACGGACCTGTCGACCGGACAACGCAAGCGATTGGCCCTGATGAATGCATGGCTCGAGGAAAGACCCGTCCTCGTGTTCGACGAATGGGCCGCGGATCAGGATCCGGCGTTCCGGCACATCTTCTACACGGAGCTGCTGCCCGATCTGAAGCGTCTCGGAAAGACGATCATCGTGATTTCACACGATGATCGCTATTTCGGGATTGCTGATCATCTCGTGCGGCTGCGCGAAGGCAAGATCGTCGCAAGCGAGGCGAAGGCGCATAACCTCGCGGCAGCTTCCGCAGTTCCAACCGACGCGCCGCTTTAGACCTATTGTGGCGAAGTGCGGGTGCTTTTTTGTCGCACGCAAACGACAACATGCCATCCTGTTTTGCGACTGACTGTCAGATTTGTAGAGAATCTAATCTGCGTGTGCGCGCATTCCTTGTCAGCCTGTAGGCGAGTGATCTACACCACGCGTCAGCGATGATCGAGATGCGAGGGCCGGATGAACAAGGCATCGGATTCCGGGACCGGACCTCATGCGTTCCCGGTCGGCCCATATTCCGCTCTGACCGTTTTCCAGGACGGCGATCGCCTTCGCGTCGTCGCCGACGGCGTGACGGCGTTGGAACAGCGTCTGCGGGAGCGGATCGATCACCTCGAGGTCCTGAATGCGTCGGACGACCGTGAGCTTGCGGCACGAGCCGTATCGGCGTCTGCCGAGGCGCTGTTTGCCTGGCGGCCGGGTGTTGATCGGCTCGTTCTGGATTTCGGCGGTGGAGCGTCACTTGCTCGGGAGCTGATGGATAGCGGCCTGGCCATCATGTCCGAGGGGCAACTGGTGCTGCTTCCCGAGCTGGTCATGCAGCGACGGGACAATTGGCTGGTGAATCCCGGACGACGGCCATTGCCGCAGCTCCACGTCATGACGGACGGACGGCGACATCCGCGACGCGCCGCAAAGCCGACGGGAAAAGTATATGGCCGGTTCATCCCCTGGCTGTCGGAGGTCATCTCGTTTCGCGTGGCCGACCTCGATAACGATCTCCATTTGTTGCATCGCTGGATGAACGATCCCCGCGTCGATGCGTTCTGGAACGAGGCGGGCGATCTCGACAAGCATCGACGATATCTGGCCGGCATCCTGGCTGATCCTCATATGCTGCCGCTGATAGGCTGCTTCGGTGATGAGCCGTTTGGCTATTTCGAGCTCTATTGGGCCAAGGAAAATCGCATCGCGCCGTTCTATGATGCCGGCGACTATGACCGGGGGTGGCACGTGGTCGTGGGCGAGGACGCCTTTCGCGGCCGTCGTTACATCAGCGCGTGGCTGCCCTCGCTGATGCACTACATGTTCCTCGACGATTGCCGTACGCAGCGAATCGTCGGGGAGCCGGCGGCGGCGCATTCCCAGCAGCTTCGCAATCTCGAGCTCTCGGGATTTGCGAAGATCAAGAATTTCGACTTTCCCCACAAGCGGGCGACCCTGGTGATGCTGTTGCGCGAGCGCTTCTTCGCCGATCGGCTCTGGCTTCCGGCAGCCGCCGGTCCGGCGGTCTCGTCCTAAAGCGCAAGCGGAGCGTGGCTTCATGTCTCATCAACTTGCGATCGAGCACGACGTCATCGGCGTTGGGTTCGGGCCTTCCAACCTCGCGCTGGCCATCGCATTGGACGAATGCGCGAAGCGATCGCGGCTGAAATGCGCGCCACTGTTCGTGGAGAAGCAGCCGCGCTTTACCTGGCATGGCGGCATGCTGCTTCCAGGCAGCGACATGCAGATATCGTTTCTCAAGGATCTGGTCTCGTTGCGCGATCCGACCAGTCCCTTCACCTTCGTGAATTATCTGCACAAGCGCGGTCGCTTGCTGGAGTTCATCAACTGCAGGACGTTCCATCCGAGCCGGGTCGAGTTCAATGATTACCTCCAGTGGGCGGCTGGCCACTTCAAGTCGCAGGCCGCTTACGGCGAAACCATCGTCGCCATCGAGCCGGTGATGGCCGGGCAGACGGTGACGTCGTTGCGGGTGCATTCACGGCCAATCACCGGCGGAGAGACTGTGCGGCTTGCACGAAATGTCGTGGTCGCGGTGGGAGGCCAGCCGTATGTCCCCCAGGTGTTTGCCAAGGCCGCTGACGATCGCAGGCTGCTGCATTCCAGCCGCTATCTCGACTTGATCGAGCACGTCGTCCCGGGCGGCCGGGCGGTACGAGTAGCCGTCGTCGGCGGCGGACAGAGCGCGACCGAGGTGACGATCGACCTCCATGGCAGATGTCCCCAGGCGCACATCGATCTGATCTTTCGCGGTCATGCGCTCAAGCCGTCCGACAGCAGCCCCTTCGTCAACGAGATATTCAACCCGGACTATACCGACTTTGTCTACGCCCAGCCTGCCGAGCGGCGGGACGCAATCGTCCGCAACTTCCGGAATACGAACTATGCCGTGGTCGATTCCGACCTGTTGGACCAGCTCTACCGGCTGCTCTATCAGCAACGCGTCGGTGGCGACGAAACGATCGTATTGCGTCCCCGCAGCGAGATTACGAACGTCGATCCGGGACCGAACGGCATCGAAATCGGGCTGGCCGACAAATTCCGTGGCGAAAGCCATCGTTCGACCTATGACGTCGTGATCCTGGCAACGGGATACGACAGGGAAACCCCGCACAGGTTTCTCGAGCCGGTCCGTCGCTACATTCGCGATGGCGCGCTCGATCGCAGTTACAGGCTCGTCACCAGCCCGGCGTTCCGGCCGCAGATCCATCTCCAGGGCTATTCGGAATCCTCTCACGGCTTGAGCGATACGCTGCTCTCGGTTCTTGCGGTGCGATCCCAGGAAATTGCGGAGTCACTGCTTTCGACAATTTCGCGCCGGGAACTCATCGCCTAGCTCGAGGCGATCACGTGCCATTGCGAGGCCTGACCAAGTGCAGCCGGCAGGGCAAGCACGGCCGGAGACGAGCCCGCATCGACGATCACTGTGTGCGGTGACACCGACAAACCGACGCCTGCGGCCTTGAGGATTGCCTCCTTCAACGTCCAGTAGCGAAGAAAGTGACGGGATCGCAGGGCTTCAGGCATTCTTGCGAGCGTCTTGCGTTCCTCTGCCGACAAGGCGATTTCGGTCATCTCGTCCAGATCGGATATTTGCCGAAGCGGCTCGATATCCACCCCGATCGGCATGTATGCCGCTACAACGGCGACCGCGCCTCTGGCATGGCTCAAGCTGAAGTCGAGGCCGGTGGGAGCATCAACGAGCCGGGGTTTGCCAAGCGGACATGTCTCAAATCGCACCCGGTCGGCTGCCTGCCCCGCCAAAGCTCCCAGCAGGAGGCGCGCGCCGGCGTGTGCGGCAAGATAGCTCATTCGATCTTCGACGTGGAGAAATCGCGCCAGACGTCTGGATTCTTCGGCGTTCAGCAGCATCTTGGCTTGGTCGGCGCGGAGTGTTGCATCGCTGCCGAGCGCCTCGCTTCGCAAGCCATGCGTCGCGCCCAGCCACAAGAGGATCTCCCGCGGGTTCTGGAACTCGGCTGAACCCCGAATCCATGGACCCGACAGGGATCGCAGGCGCAATTGACTGAGTGGAGCCGAAGATCTGACGGCGATCGACCAAACGAAGGTCTCGCTTGCAAGCCGAGCCGATAACGTACTTGCAAATGGTTTGCATTCCGGCTCCAGCTGCCTCATCTCCGTTCATTCACGATGTTCGATGGACATAATTTGGCGTGTTCCGATGTCGATTTGGAGCTTCCCCGATCTAGAACTTGTCTAATCGAAATCAACCGAGGCGTGCATACCTGAGACAATGCCGAACGGCTCTGGTAGAGGTGTTCTTAGAACGATCTTTGGAATGTTTGCAGGTTCGGGTGGAATTGACGTGAGGAAGGCCTTCGTTCTCAAGCAAAGCCACAGCCATTTGCCGGAGCGAATTGCAGGCATATTGGTTCACAGCCCGCTCGCGGCGCTGGTTGGCAGAGAGCCATTGACGCGCATGTACTACCTCCTCGAGATTGCGTCGCTCCATACCAGGGCCGAGCTCCTGGCGCAGCCGGGCCTGGGACGTTCGGGCGTGCGCCGGATCGAGAACTGGATGGCCTTTCACGGGCATCGCATTCGCGACGTCAACGAGAGTCTCGATAGCGTCATCTGCCATTTTGCGTTCCGACGCTCTTCGGTTCGGAAGAGTAGTCGTCGTTGTCCCTCCCTATCGGCAATCGCCTCGGTACAAGAGCGATCGCGCGAAACAGCTCCTTAAAATCGTTCGTCGCGATCTAGGTGTAGACTGCAGATGCCGAATGCGCGAGCCGCGATCGGTTGGGCGGGCACTGGTATTGTGTCGCATCTTGCTTGATTGCCGCTGTTTGGCTGAAGCTTGCTCTGCCGCAACAACGGAATATTGAAGCCTTCATGCCTCCCTTTGGTTTAGGGACGTGTAGCGTGCGGCGCCGAAAATCGACGTGTTCCGGCTTCCTCGCAAAAGGCAAGTGGGCGGATGGGCGAGCCCGATCCTTCCTTGATTTTGAGCGGAGTGGCGACGAATAGGCTGCGCAATGAAAGCTTGTGCAGATTGGTCAACATCTCGATGATCAGGATTCCATTGGGCAACCAGTGGGTGGTATGCCCGCTGGTTTCTTGTCCGACGCCGTCGATGACGGCCATGTCGCAGGCCACGGTATCGCAACCGATCGCGCGAATGCCGCGTTCCTTAAAGTAGATGATGGCATCTTCGCGAATGCCTGGAGCATTCTTTACGAACCAAGTACTTTCGTCGTCGGTCCGCCAAAAGCGCTGCATCCAGCCAAAATTTATCAGCGGGATCTCACCTTCGCCGATCTGAACTCCTTTTTCGTCCTCATAGGCTTTCACCATATCCAAGGTCACTAAATCGCCCGGCTGCATGTGCTTGCTGGAAAAATCATAAAGTACCGCTGGTGCGATCAGAATATCGGCTGGAAATTTATCGATCGACATGTGCATTAAGTCGTCATGGAAATGAACCGGCGCATCTACATGGGTGCCGGTATGCTCCGAGATCATCAGAAGCTGGGAGTAGTACCCGTCCCGTCTCCGTAGCCGCACCTTATCGATCACTAGCGGCGGATGCAGTGGCCAATTGGGGATGCCTCGCTCCAGGGTTGGCGAAAGGTCGACCACTCGCATGCTCCTGAGCATGGCTCCTAGCTGAATTACGATATTCTCCTGGAGACGAGTTGCGGCCCCGGTCTGGGGATGAGAAGTCACGGTTTCCTCCATTTTTCAGTTCTGCGTGAAAGGACGGATCGCCCACCGGAATGGGCGGCCACCGTACCGAAGTTTGTTCTGATCGTAGCAAAGCGCCCGACAGGCCGCTGACGTTCATCAGGCCTTAGCGTTGAACCACCAGGGGAAGTCTTTCGTAGCTTGGTCCAGGTTTTCCTTGGTCACATTGAAATTCAGGATCTTGATCCAGGGCACGACTTTGAGCCCGTTATCCACGGTAGCGTTCGCCTCGATGGGCTTGCTGTTTCCGACAGCGTAAGCCGCTTTGGCCGCCTCGACTCCCATTTGATCGAAGGCCGTGAAGTTGGATAGTCCCATCAGACCCTGCTTGATGAGCTCCTGGGCGCGGGGCTCGGCATCAACGCCGGTCACAAATACCTTTCCTCCCAGTCCCTGCGCTTGCAAGGCTTGAATCGCGCCATAGGCAATGCCATCGTTGCCGCACAGAACCGCGACGACATCATTGTTGTTCTTGGTGAGAGCGTTTTCGACCTGCGCACGCGCGCTATCGGTCGACCAGTTCTTGTTGAACTGATCTGACACCAGCTTGATGTCGCCCTTCTCTATGTAGGGTTTAAGAACGTTGAGGAAGCCTTGGCGGGTTTCCTTGGCAACGCTCGTCGCCTCCTCGCCGGCGGCGATCACGTACTTGCCTTTCGGATGTTTATCAACTGCAGCCTTCGCGATCTTCTCGCCCATCTCCACAGCATCACGGCCGAGGAAGCAGACGACATCGCCTTTGTTGATCAGAAAGTTGTAGTTGATGACCGGCACATTCGCCTGTTTGGCTCTCCGGATCAATGCGTTTGCTGCGTTGGCGTTGACCGGAGTCAGAACGAGGACATCGATGCCCTGCGTCAACATGTTCTCAACCTGGCTCGCCTGAAGCGATTCCGACGCATTGGAGGCTTGAGCAAACACGTCCACACCGAGTGCGGCGGCTTGCTTTTCAAAAAACGCCTGATCAGCATTCTTCCAGCGAAGCTGGTCGTAATTTGGCATGATCAATCCAACTTTGAGCCTTTTGCCTTGTGCATGAGCAGCCTTCAGACCGACAATGGCAGCGAGCAGTGCAGACCCGGCAATGCCGAGCGTCTGCCGACGGTCAAGGCCATTCCCACAGATTTCCTTCGTCATGTTTCTCTCCCTTGGATTGGCTGCATCAGGTTGGCGATGGTCACGTGGTTTTCGCCGCATTGCTCCGGGTTCGATCAGTCTCCGAACCTTCCGCCGCGGCTACGCAGGTCGGCGTAGACGGCAAAAAGCAGCACAAGACCGACTGTGATGGATTGATAGGCAGATGGCAGGTTCATGAGGCTCATGCCGTTGGAAAGGCTCTCCATCAAGATCGCGCCGATCACCGCTCCTGCGACAGTTCCGCGGCCGCCCATGAGGCTAGTTCCGCCGATGACAGCAGCGGCGATCACGTTGAGCTCGAGGCCCTGCATGGCGCCCGGAGGAGCGCTGTCGAGACGTGCCACGAGGACCAGGCCCGTCAGGCCGTAGAGGAGCCCCATGAAGGCGAAGACCAAGGAGGCCTGCATTCGGATGTTGATGCCGGCAAGCAGCGCAGCCTGACGATTGCCGCCGATAGCATAGAGCCGACGGCCAAAGGCAGTGAAGCGCAGGAACCACCCGGCCAAAGCCACTACGGCCAGAACGAGGACAACGGGCAGGGGCAAGCCACGATAGCTGGCCGCCATGATCATGACGCCCAGCGTGAATATGCCGACAGAAGCGGCAGGCAGGCCGACGACGGCACCGAACGACGAGCGAATCCCGGCCGCCTGCCGGGCGCGCCATTCTCGTACCTGCAAAAGGGCGAAAGCGAGCCAGAAAGCGAACAGCACGACGATGCCTAGCATCGGTGACAGAGAAGCGTCCGAGATCACCAGGATGTCGGGATTGGGCGAGATCGTTTCGGCATTGGTGATAACCAGCGACAAACCGCGAATGGCGAGCAAGCTGCCCAGCGTTACGATGAACGATGGCACCTTCATCCAGGCCACCCAAAAGGCGTGCCACAGACCGATCAACAGCCCGAAAGCCAGCGTGATTACGACGGTTGGCCAGAGCGAAAGCTCATAGTTCGTGCCTGCGATGGCTGCTACCACGGCTGCGGCAGCGACGGTCGCGCCAAGCGACAGGTCGATGTAGCCTGGGATCATCACCAGCACGGCGCCTGCCGTCAGCACGGCGGTGATGGCGACCTGACCGCTTAGATTGGTTAAGTTGCGGGCGCTGAGGAACAGACCGCCTGTGAGATATTGCAGCACCATCCAGACGATCAGGAGGACGACGATCAGCGGCAGCAGCCGAAGCCTGTCTTGCGACATCGCAGCCGGCAGCTCGCGAAGCTGGAAGCCCTTGGCGGGTGCGCCCCGTTCTGTCACTGTTTTTGTTGAGGTCATGCCCCCTCACTGTATTCTTCTGCCGCGCTAATCATCACGTCTTCTTCGCTCGCCTCGCCGTGCATCCATTCGCGCACGAGGCGTCCCTCGCACATGACCAGCACGCGGTCGCACATGCCGAGAACTTCCGGCAGATCGGTAGATACGATGATGACTGCTTTGCCGGCCGTGGCGATTTCGTTGACGAGTGCGTACAAATCGATGCGGGCGTTCACGTCGACACCACGGGTCGGCTCCTCCAGGATAAAGATCTCCGGCTCGGAAAGAAGCCATTTCGCGGCCACGACCTTCTGCTGGTTGCCGCCGGAGAGCTGCGACATGGGCTGCTCCACCGAGCCGCACTTTACCTTCAGGCTCGCGACATATTGCTGTACACGCTGGAGTTCGCCGTACCGGTTGAGGATACCGTAGCGATTGAAGCGGTTGAGCGCAGCAAGCGTCATGTTGCTTTCGATCGAATGAGCTTCGATCAAGCCGTCGCGCTTTCGTTCGGCCGGAACATAGGCGATGCCGTTGCGGATCGCGTCGCGTGGTGTCCTAACCGAGATGACCTGCCCGCGGATCTGCATCGAACCGCTCACGCGTCCAGCATGAGCGCCAAACAGCGACCGGGCCAAATCAAAGGCCCCGGAGCCGAGCAGGCCAAAAACTCCTAAGATCTCTCCTGATCGGACATCCAGGTGGATGTTTTTGATAGCATGGACCCGGCCGACTCCCGTGCTTTCTACGGTCCAGTCGCGGACCGAGAGGATCGGTTCGCCGACCTTAGCAGTCACCTTTGGATACATCTCGATGATGTCCCGCCCCACCATGGCTTGAACAATCCGACGGGGCGTGTCGCTTTGGTCCGGAAGCCTAAAATGGTCGACGACTCTGCCGTCCCGCATCACCGACACCACATTGGCGACGCGCTCCAACTCGCGCAGCCGATGGGATATGTAGATGGTGGTGACACCATGCCGGTGCAGGTCCGCGATCCGGGCGAACATGAGCTCGGTCTCGCGCTCTGTGAGGCTCGACGTTGGTTCGTCGAGGATGAGCAGCTTCACGCCTTGCGTCATCGCGCGGGCAATACTGACCAACTGCTGCTGGTGCGTGCTTAGATTGCCCATCTGCTCCAGCGGCGAGGCATCGAGCTTGAAGACGTCGAGCCAATGCGCGGCATCGGCCCACAACTTCCTCGTGTCTACCATCCCCCAGCGCTGGGGCTCGCGGTTGAGAAACAGATATTCGCCAACCCGCAACTCCGGCACGACGCTGAGTTCCTGCGGGACCAGGAACACTCCATGTCGCTCGGCATCGCGGATGCTGTCGAAGCGGCGGCCAACACCGTCTATTTCGATTGCGCCGGCGTAATCGCCGATGACGCCTGACAGGATCTTCACTAACGTCGACTTGCCGGCGCCGTTCTCGCCAGCAATGGCATGCACGCCGCCCTTCTCGAAAGTGATCGACACGCCGCGCAGCGCGTGCGCGCCGCCAAACCTTTTGTCGATGCCGACAACCTTAGCGGCGCTAAGTTCGGCTGCGCATGAAATGGCGATGTCAGCACTCATGGCCGCGGCTTCTCGTTTCCTTGCGCACATGGGGCGCGACGAGCGAGCGCCACTGAGAATGGGATCGTGATTTTTCCAGGTAAAGGCTCATGTTCGACAAGGCCGGCTACTGAACGATTTCAGTCGGATTTGCGATGCTGAGATACTTCTTGAAACAGCCGCTCAGCTACCATGAGCCTGAGCGCGAGCTGATGACGATCGGTTTCATCCCTAACTTCCTGTTGCTTATCCGAGCCAGTGTCGGCTCTTGGTGTCGCTGACTTCGCCGCAGTCCCCACCTTGTGTGATACGCACCTAACGTGCTGTGGGTTCGAGCATGCGTGCAGCCAGTCCGCCAACACTAAACACTCGCTTCCGGGACGGGACTGCAGAAATTCTCAACCGTATATGAGTTTTTGTAACGCCTGCAGCCGACGAGCGCACGGTTTTGCCTGGGCAACCAATCTTGCACTCGAGGCACGCCGCTACATCGCGACGGCGGTGGCAGCGTCTCCTCGATTCCTGCTTCAACAGATCAGGCAGCAACTTCACCTATTGCGCCTCGGGGGCGGCCGAGCCGCGCATGTAAGTTTTTCTCGTATCTGCATTCATCCCTGCGGATGTCGGTGGCGCCAACCTGATGCCGTGGTCTCTCCGGACAAGGCCGGCCACGGCGCAAAAACCGGTTGCCTCCGAATAAACCACGGCTCAGAAAGACAATCGGCTGGACGGGCCTGATATGAAATGATGTCACATACGTCGGAGGATCTGATGTCCGCATCGTTGCCTTCTTTGAACGCACTCCGCGCATTTGAAGCAACGGCTAGACATCGCAGCATCAGCCGTGCAGCCGTCGAGCTGGGTGTGACACATGGCGCCGTTAGTCGCCAAATCAAGGCGCTCGAAGAGGTCATGGGTGTGTCGCTCCTCAAGCGCGGCACCAGGGAATCGGTGCCAACCCGGGAGGGCGAGCAACTCGTTGACGGGCTGTCGACGGCGTTCAACCTCATTCACGCGACGATTGAGCGTTTGAAACCTGGGCCGTTAACGCTGTCCTGCTCGGCGTCGATAACCATGTGCTGGCTTATTCCGCGGATGCCCGGTTTGCACGCCAAGCACCCCAACATGGAAATCAAGCTCGACATGAACTACGACCGAGTGGAGTTCACGCGTGACAACATCAGCGTAGCTATTCGCAACAACACGTTCGAACCGCCGAAATCGGCAGTTATTCGTCCGCTGGGCACTGAGTGGATCGGTCCGGTGTGTTCTCCGGCCTATCTCAAGTCTATCTCGCTGAAGAAGCGCAAAGATTTGTCGAACGCCAGATTGCTCGCGACTACGACGCGCCCAAACGCCTGGACTGATTGGCTCGCAGCTGTCGGAGAAGAGGAGAGGGCACCGCAAGTGCATCAAAGGTTCGATCATTTCTATTTGATGATCCAGGCCGCGACTTTCGGACTGGGGATCGCCGTTGTCCCACATATGCTCGCAATAGACGACTTGGAATCCGGCAGGCTGATTGCCCCGTTTGGCTTTGCGCCTGGAAAACGACAGCTCTCGCTTTGGATCGCGCCGCACCTTGCCTCGAGGAGCGACCTCAAGACACTAGAGAGGTGGCTTTCGCAAGAGTTGCGGGAAGGGTTGAAGCGCGCGTCGCTTTTCGGTCGTTAGGTCCGCGCCTTCCACCCTAAAATAGAAAGAAAACATTTACGCGCGTTTTCCAATCGGCAGCACGGTTCCATCACTCCGCGGCACCAGGGATACGACTGCCGCCCTGGCGAGGTCTTCCAAGGCGGTTGCAATGTATTTCGCGTAGTGCCGCTCGATCATTTTGACCGAGGTGTTGTGCAGTTTAGCGACCTGTTGGATGGGCAAACCCTTTCGGAGACCGCGCGCGATGCTCGAGTGCCGCAAAGCATAGAGAATCACATCCGGCATACCGGCGCGCTCGCGAATGGTCTTCCAGTGACGTGCTGGCTTGGCCGCCCGGCCATTGCGCGGGAGCGCGGCTTGGGCCCTTACGCCGCTTTTCTGCGGGGCTTCGGCTTTGCTTTCTTGTCGAGCAAGACTCTCTGTGGAGCCGGGCGCGCGCCTGGACCAGGATGCACATGAATTTCCTTGGCCGAAAGCGGCTCGCCGCATTCCGAGCACACCATCACGGGGTCGAACATCTTTCCGCACTTGCGGTGCTCATGCAGCAGGGGACGCCCGCGTTCGTCGACCATGTGGGTGTCGCCCCAATGTACGAGCGCCATCATGATGGGATAGAGGTCGAGGCCCTTTTGCGTCAGGATATACTCGTGGCGTTTGGGCGACTCCTGATAAGGAATGCGGCGCAGGACGCCCTGCCGAACCAGCTTTTTTAGCCGTTCGGCGAGCAGGTGGCGCGTAATTCCAAGCGCGGACTGAAAGCCCTCGAAGCGGCGCGTGCGCAGGAAGCATTCGCGGAGAATCAGAAGAGTCCAGCGGTCACCAATCACACCGATGGTGCGAGCCATCGAACAGGGCTCTTCCTCAAGTTCATCCCATTTCATTCTGCTCTCCGGTCGACCGGGCCTGTTCCGCTCGAATCAGGGGAAACGGCAGGCGCCGCTCACACCATTCTAGATAGGTACTAAAGTGGATACAATACCCCCGCCGGTCGTCCGAAATCCCGTGATTTCAGAGCGATTTGACAGTTCAATTTTAGAACTATAGAAAAGAGCGAGAGCATGCGTTCGGCCGAGAAGATCACCCAAACCTGACCAACATCGCGCTCTGCGGGAGGAGCTGACATGTCCCTCAAAGTTGAATTCCTGTTCGATTTCGGCAGTCCGAATGCTTACCTCGCGGAACTGGCCCTTCCGGGAATCGAGCGACGCACCGGCGTGAAATTCGAGTATGTCCCGATCCTGCTTGGCGGCATCTTCAAGGCGACCGGCAACATGTCCCCATTTGATTCCCTTCGTGGCATCAAGAACAAGCTGGAATACCAGGCTGTGGAGACCCAGCGCTTCATTCGCCGCCATAACGTGACGAAGTTTCGTCCCAATCCGTTCTTTCCGGTCAATACGCTGATGTTGATGCGCGGCGCCGTCGCGGCGCAGTTCGAAGGCGTGTTCGAACCCTATTTCCGCGCGGCCTACCACCACATGTGGGAGGAGCCAAAGAAGATGGATGACCTCGAAACCTTCCGAGCAGCGTTCATCTCCTCAGGCGTCGATATCGATCGGTTGCTTGCGCGTGCGCAGCAGGACGACGTCAAGAAGGGGCTGATCGGTCGGACCACCGACGCCGTCAACCGAGGCGCATTCGGCTCGCCGACCTTCTTCGTTGGAAAGGAAATGTTCTTCGGCAAGGATCAGCTCCGCGATGTGGAGGAGTCGATTGTCGAGCAGATCGGTCAGCCCGCTTCGAAGACTGCCTAAGGTCAGTACCTGAAGCCTGCAGAGCCGAGCAGATGTCCGGCGCCTGCATGACGAAAGCTCAGTCGGCCTCATAATAAAGTCAATTCAGGGAGAATGTCATGCCAGGTCCACTCAACGGCGTTCGCGTCCTCGACCTGACAGGCGTGGTGTCTGGCCCGTTCGCGACCATGTTCCTGGCGGATCAGGGCGCCGACGTCCTGAAGATCGAGCCGATCGGCGGTGATATTACCCGGCGCAGCCGCGCCACCATCGACAAGGATGGCGAGTTTTCGGCACTGTTTATTTCATCAAACCGCGGCAAGCGCTCGCTCTCCATCGACGTCAAGAGCGCGGCCGGCCGTGAGGTTCTCGCCAAATTGGTCGCGAAGGCGGATGTGCTGGTGCAGAATTTCCGGCCCGGCACCATGGAGCGCCTCGGTCTCGGCGTCGAAGAGTTGCGCCAGCTCCATCCGCGCCTGATCTATGTCTCGATCAGCGGTGTTGGCGACACCGGACCCTATGTGAAGAAGCGTGTTTACGACCCGATCATTCAGGGCCTCTCGGGCTTTGCCGATATTCAATCGCAGCCGGTCACGAACCGTCCGCAGATGATCCGAACCATCGTATGTGACAAGACCACTGCGGTGTTCACCGCCCAAGCGGTGGCAGCGGCACTCTATGCCCGCGAAAAGACAGGACAGGGTGATCACATTCAGGTCGCTATGCTGGATGCGATGATCTCGTATTTGTGGCCGGAAGGCATGATGCAATACACGGTGGTGGGTGCCGAGGCCGCTGCTGCCGATCCTAACGATCGGCCTGATCTCGTGTTCAAGACCAGCGACGGCTACATCACCGCCGGTACTATTTCCGATTCCGAATGGCAGGGTTTTTGCCGGGCCACCGGTGACCTCGAGCTTGCCAAGGATCCCCGGTTTGCGACGCCGGCGGCGCGCTCCGTCAACGCCACGGCGCGCATCAACAAGATGGCGGAGTATATCAGCCAGCACACCACCGCAGAATGGCTGGAGCGTCTGGATTCCGCCGACGTCCCCTGTTCGCCGATCCTGCGGCGGGGCGAGATCATTCACAATGAACAGGTGGTCGCGCGCGATATCATCACGGAGTTCGATCAACCGAAAGTAGGGCGGGTGCGGCAACCTAAGCCGGCAGCGCGTTTTGCGATCAACGAGTCCACGATCGGTGGGCCCGCTCCCAGGGTCGGCGAGCACTCCCGGGACGTGTTGCACGAGCTGGGCTACGACGACGGCGCCATCGACAAGATGGTCGCCGAGCGCAGCGTGCGCGTCGCGGTCTAACTGCGAGACCTGTTGGCGACGTGTTCTAGACCTTTGCCGGCGCCGGCGTGATCGGTGCCATCGGAACATTCGCCCCAAGGGCTCGCTGAAAGGCCTCCCGCTTCCTGATGCGCTCGAGATATGGCTGAGCGTTGTCGCAAATGCCGACGCCATAGGCGATGGCCCACTCTAGGCAGGTCGTGAGCAGGATGTCTGCGCTCGTAAACTGGTCGCCCATCAGGAATTGCCGACCGTCTGCGAGCGCGACTTCGACATGGCGCAACTGCTGGCGGAAATATTCGCCGGCCTGGGCAACGACCTCCGGTGCAATGCCGTAGATCGGTCCGAGCGCGTCGGCCCGATGGCGGCGCATCACGTAAAGGCTGGTGGAATCCAGCTCGGCGACGATAAAGAAGCACCATTCCAGCCACGCGGCGTACTCGCGGGTCGCTTCCGGAATCAGCGAGCGTTCCTTTGTGGAATATGTTCGCGACAGGTACGCAACGATCGCCGCGCTCTCGCCGATGCAGAAGTCGCCATCCTGAAGCAGCGGGATCTTCTGGCGCGGATTGAGCTTCGTGTATTCTGCGGTCTTCGTTTCGCCGGTCCGCGGGCCAATGGGCCTTATCTTGTAGGCTAAGCCCAGTTCGTGCATGGCCCAATGCGGACGAATGGTGCGACTCGTTCCAACGCCCCACAGGGTCAGGTCTGGTGTCGCATTCATATTACCAATTCTCCACGGACGGACGGAGATCGAGCTCGTGGGTCCAGCCATCTTTGCTTTGCTGGTGGGTGAACCAATAGGCTTCGGCAATGGAAGACGTCGTGGTCAGGCTATCGGGCGGAATATCGCTTGCTTCGATGCCCTTCGCTGCCTTCATGCGTTGGTGAATCGCCTCGCTATCCACGCCGGCGTCGATCAGAAGATGCACGACGTGAATGTTCTTCGGTCCAAGCTCGCGCGCCATCGCCTGGGCCACTGCTCGAAGTGCGAACTTCGCTGATGAAAATGCTGCAAATCCTGGGCCGCCACGCACGCTTGCCGTCGCACCCGTAAAGAAGATGGCACCGCGTCCGCGCGACAGCATCACGCGGGCAGCCTCGCGTCCAACCAGGAAACCACCATAGCAGGCGAGTTCCCAGGCCTTGAAGAACAACTTCTCCGTCGTGTCGAGCAGAGGCTTGTTGACGTTCGAGCCGGCATTGTAGAGGCAAACCTCGACAGGCCCGTGCTCATTCTCGACGCGCGCGAAAATGCCTTGGACTTCTGCTTCCTGGCGCGCATCTACGCTGAATGCGTGAACGTCATGCCCCGCGGCCCTCAACTCGGCCACTAGTCCCTGCGATTTGGAGGCATCGCGCCTGCAGATGCAAACCGTATAGCCGCCTCGGGCAAAACGCCGGGCGACCGCCGCGCCAATGGCATCGCCTGCGCCCACAAGTATCGCTACACCGCGGCTCGCCGCCATCCTCGATCCTCCCTTTAAGTTCTTATTTGATACTTTAGACTAGCTGTCGGATGATGCGTTGTAAACGGCGGTTTATGAGCCGCGCAAAACCATTGCTCGGAGATGGACTGTCCATTCGGCTCTCGAAAAAGGCTGGACGATGATCAATCAGTTGACGAGTTCTAAAAAAGAACTATAAATCGACGCCAAGTGTGCCGCATTGCAGCGTCGGCATGGTCGATCGGGAGGTCAGTCGTGCTGGAGCTTTCAGAGACGATCAGTGGCGACGAGATTGCTGTCGGCTTGCCGAGCCGAATCCATGAGATAACGGCAGGACCGGTTGCCAGAGCGCCCGACCGGATTGCGCTGGTCGAGGACGGGGCTTCCTGGAGCTATCGAGATCTGGAGCAGCGCGTTGGCGAGACCGCCACCGTGCTCTCATCGCTGGGGATCAGGGCCGGCGACCGGATGATCATTGTCAGCGAAAACTGTATTGCGCTTGCTGCTTTGCTGCTGGCGGCGAGCCGGCTCGACGCCTGGGCAATTGTCGCCAACCCGCGCTTGTCGGCGCGCGAACTGGACCAGATCCGCGATCACAGCGGCGCCAGGCGGATGTTGTTCACGTCGGGTATTTCGAAGGAGGCCGCTGCTCACGCCTCACGCTACGGCGCCGAGAACCGGCGAATTGGCCCGCTGCCGGAAATTGGTGTCGGCCCGCTCAACGAAAGTGCGACAGTCCAGCCCGTGGAGACCGATCCAGCAAGGCAAGTCGCGGTTTTGATCTACACGTCAGGGACGACGGGGACTCCCAAGGGCGTGATGCTCTCGCATGACAACCTTCTGATCAGCGCAAAGACTACCGCGTACTTCCGCAGAATGAACGAGAAGGACAAAATCTATCTTGTGTTGCCGATCTCGCATATCGTCGGCATCTCCCTCCTGATCATGACGCTGATGGTCGGTGGCACGGTGCGGATGGTCAGCAAGTACGATCCTGCAACGACCGTAAAGGCGATCGCGCAGGAGGGCGTCACCATCCTCAATGGCGTGCCTGCCACCTATCAGCGCCTGCTGGAGTACAAGAGCGTATCAGGCGTGGAGCAGCTCGCCCGAGGTTCGTTGCGCTTGATTGCCGTTGCCGGCGCGCCGCTGGATTTGAATCTGAAGTCGCGTGTGGAAAAGGAGTTCGGGCTTCCGTTGCTCAACGGCTACGGGATCACCGAATGCTCGCCGGGAATATCAGGCGTACGTTTCGATAGGCCGCGCTCGGATCAGGCGGTTGGGACGCTGCTTCCGGGTGTGGAGGCACGGGTGCGAACCCTGGAAGGGTTTCCGACGGCAGCAGGTGAAGTCGGCGAGCTGCATGTTCGCGGGCGCAATGTGATGCTGGGGTACTATCGTGCCCCCGAGCTTACCGCGAAGGTGATTGACAGCGAGCGCTGGTTCAATACCGGCGACCTCGCGCGTTTCGACGGCGATTGCCTGTACATCGTGGGCCGCTCCAAGGAAATGATCATCCGTTCCGGGTTCAACGTCTATCCCGCGGAGGTCGAAGCGGTCCTCAATTCACACAAGGACGTCGTGCAATCCGCTGTGGTCGGTCGTGCCGCGGACGGCAATGAGGAGATCGTCGCCTTTGTGCAATTGCTGCCGAGATCTCGCACGACGCCCGAGACTCTGAAGAGTTTCGCCCGATCTCAGCTGACTTCCTACAAACGGCCGTCCGAAATCGTCATACTTGATGCCTTGCCGGCGACCTCGACCGGCAAGATACTCAAGCACAAGCTGGCGGAGTCCTTGCGCGAAGGTGGCGCAGTCCCTTCGGTGCAGCCCGAACTCCGCCGGCAACATATCTAACTTTACCGGGAGGACATCCTTGAAAAAAAGAAACGCAACCGTGGCTGTGATCGGCGCCGGAGACTATATCGGCGGCGAGATCGCCAAGAAGTTCGCTTCAGAGGGCTTCACCGTGTTCGCCGGGCGCCGCAATGGCGCCAAGCTCGAGCCGCTGGTCAAGGAAATCGAGGCGGCGGGCGGCGAAATCCATGCGCGCTCCCTCGATGCGCGCAAGGAAGAGGAGATCGTCTCATTTCTTGGCGACGCGGACAAGCACGCGCCGCTCGAGGTTTGTATCTTCAACATCGGTGCCAACGTCAATTTTCCGATCCTGGATACGACCGAACGCGTATTCCGCAAGGTCTGGGAGATGGCCTGCTATTCCGGCTTTCTCGCCGGCCGTGAGGCAGCCCGCCTGATGCTGCCCCGCGGCAAGGGCAATATCTTCTTCACCGGTGCTACCGCGAGCCTTCGCGGCGGAAGCGGATACGCAGCCTTCGCCAGCGCCAAGTTCGGCCTGCGCGCCGTTGCCCAGGCGACCGCGCGCGAACTGGGTCCAAAGAACATCCACGTGGCCCACCTCATCATCGATTCCGGCGTTGATACCGAATGGGTCCGCCAGCGGCGAATCGAGGCGCTCGGTCCGAATGCGCTGGATGACCCCGATCTCTTGATGCCGCCATCGTCGGTCGCGGAGTCCTACTGGCTGCTTTATCAGCAGCCCAAAAGCGCCTGGACTTTCGAGCTGGAGATTCGTCCGTTCGGCGAGAAGTGGTAGCGGGAGCCGCTTGCGGTGTGATGGAGCGCGTTTAGCGAGCGATGGCCGATTTTCGTCGACCTCGGGAAAGGGACCTTATGGATCCGTCCGACTTCCACTATTACGAGCCTTCGAAGGGGCACGGGCTCCGGCATAATCCGTTCAACGCGATTGTCGCGCCGCGTCCGATTGGCTGGATTTCGTCGCGGAATGCGGCTGGTCAACTTAATCTCGCGCCGTACAGCTTCTTCAACGCGTTCCTCTACGATCCTCCGATCATCGGGTTCTCCTCGATTTCGTGGAAGGACACGGTCAAGAACGTCAGCGAGACCCGCGAGTTCGTCTGGAATCTGGTCACCATGGATCTTGGTGAGCGCATGAACGTGACAGCGACACCGCTCGATCACGGCGTGAGCGAGTTCGAAGCAGCCGGACTGACGCCGATACCCGGGCGCCACGTTGGTGTGCCGCGGGTGGGCGAGAGCAGGGCCGCCATGGAATGCAAGGTCGTCGAGGTCTCTCAACTGGCCAACGCACGCGGCGAAAAGGTCGAAGGTTGGTTCGTGCTTGGCGAGGTTGTCGCGGTCTACATCGACAAATCCTTGATCGAGGACGGCGTCTACAACACGGCACTTGCGCGTCCGATACTGCGTGCGGGCCGGGGTGGAGATTACCTCGAGGTCAGGACCGAAAACATGTTCGAGATGAAGCGCCCGCCCGGCAGCAGCAAGCCGGAATTCCACGGCACCTGATGCCGTGCCGGGGAGCGTGTGGAGTCACAAGCTGATCAAGTCCCGGGCCCCCACGCGTACAGGCCAAGGGCCAGCATCGAAAACGCGCTCAACACGACGCCCAGGGCCAGCATCGCTTCTTGCGATACCGTGGCAGCAAGCCACACGCCGATTGCGGCGGTCATCATCTGCGAGAAGCCCAGCAGCGCCGAGGCCGCGCCGGCCTTGTTGCCGAATGGAGAGAGAGCGCGTGCGGTGGCCAGTGGACTGACAATCCCCATGCCGAGGAGATAGACGCTCATCGCGCCCAGAAACGGCAAGAAAGTCGGGTTGAGCATCGAGATGAGCAGAACCGCCAGGCTGCTGGCCGCTGTCGCCAACAATGCTGCCCGGATCGGGCCATCGAGCCCGTAGCGTGGCGCCAATCTCGTCGCCAGCAGGCCAGCCGCGAATACGATAAAGACGGTGCCGGCGAAGAAGAGGCCGAGCTGAATCGGCGTGAAGTGCAGCGCTTCGATGAATAGGCGCGGTGCAGCCGAAAACATCGAGAACAAACCGCCTATGATGAGGCTCGAGGTGGCCGCGGGAATAGCGAAGCGATGGTCGCCAATCAGGCCGGCATAGGTCCTGCCGATGACAATCGGATTGAACGGCGTACGGATCGAATGGTGGGTTTCGCCGAGAACAATGCTGTAGGCGACGGCGCCGCCTGCGGCAAAGGCAGCGACCAGCGCGAATTCGGCGCGCCAGCCGAAGCTGTGGTCGAGTGCGCCACCCAGCAGCGGCGAGAACCCGGGGGCGGCGGACATCACGATCATGATGAGCGCCATTGCGCGTGCCAGTGCCGCGCCGCTGAACATGTCGCGGGCGATGGCGCGAGACAGCACGGAGGTCGCGCAAGCCCCTGCTGCCTGCACGACGCGGCCGATCAGGAGATTGGGCAGATCGGTTGCCAGACCGCACCAAACGCTGCCGGCGAAGAACACGCCAAATCCGATCAGGACCGGCCAACGTCTTCCGTAGCGATCCGAGAGCGGTCCGACCAGGAGCTGGCCCAACCCGAACTCTGCCAGAAAGACCGTGATGGCGGACGTGACCGCCGCACTCGTGACATTCAGTGAGATCGCAATCTGCGGCAGAGACGGCAGCAGAATGTTGGTCGCGAGCGTGCCCATTGCGGCCAGGACGGAAAGGACCGCGATCGGCAGGGCGCTGGAGGTGGGAACGTCCCTCGGCCTGTTCTTGATCTGGTCAGCCATCTAGACTTTGCACTGATAAAAAGAGATTGGTTGCAAAGCGGCGAGTGACGCGTTCACGCCACTCGCCGAGCCGCTTCTTGTCCGGGCAGCCGTGGTGTCAGCGGACGACTCGCTCGATCGCTATGGCCGTGGCTTCGCCGCCGCCGATGCAGAGCGACGCGACGCCGCGCTTGAGGTTCTGCGCTTCGAGCGCGTGCAGCAGCGTCACGATCAGCCGCGCGCCGGTGGCGCCGATGGGATGACCCAGCGCGCAGGCGCCGCCGTTGACGTTCAGCTTCTCTCTGGGGATGCCGAGATCCTTCTGCGCCGCCATCGCTACGACGGCAAAGGCCTCATTGATCTCGAACAGATCGACGTCGCCAACGCTCCAGCCCACCTTGTCCAGCAGCTTGCGAATAGCCGGGATCGGGGCCGTGGTGAACCATTGTGGCTCCTGGCTGTGGGTGGCATGGCCCTTGATCTCGGCCAGCACGGGAAGGCCGTCGCGATCGGCCAGCGAGCGCTTCGCCAAGATGAGCGCCGCAGCGCCGTCAGCATTGGCGGAGGAGGCGGCGGGCGTGATGGTGCCGTTGGCACGGAACGCGGCTTTCAGTCCTGGGATCTTGGCGGGATCGACCTTGAGGGGATGCTCGTCATTGGAGATGATCCTCGGCCCGGCCTTCTCGGTCAACGTGATCGGAACGATCTCAGCCTTGAACGCGCCGCCTTCAACCGCCTTGCGGGCGCGGGTCAAGGTCTCGATCGCATAGTCGTCCTGGTCCTTGCGGGTGAATTGATAGGCCTCCGCCGTGGCCTCGCCAAAGTCGCCCATCGAGCGTCCGGTCTCATATGCATCTTCCAGCCCGTCCATCAACATGTGGTCGATGATGCGGTCGTGGCCAGCGCGATAGCCGCCACGCGCCTTGGCCAGCAAATAGGGCGCATTGCTCATGCTCTCCATGCCGCCGGACAGAACGATCTCGGCGGAACCGGCATTGATGATGTCGTGAGCAAGCATGGTGGCCTTCATGCCGGAGCCGCAGACCTTGTTGATGGTGGTGGCGCCGGTGGCATCCGGCAATTTGGCGCCACGAGCGGCCTGGCGCGCCGGCGCCTGGCCTTGTCCGGCCGGCAGCACGTTGCCCATGAACACCTCGTCGATCCGCTCGGGCGCCAGCTTGGCCCGCTCCAGAGCAGCTCCGATCACATGGGAGCCGAGCTTGTGTGCGCTGAGCGGCGAGAGCTCGCCCATGAAGCGGCCGAGCGGCGTACGGGCGGCGGAAAGGATGACGACGGGATCGGAAGCGGCAGCCATGGCGAATTCTCCTGTTGATCGCTGTTGTTATATGACGATAGTCATATAAGATAGCCGGCATTGCAATGAAATGTTGCCGTGGTCTGCAAAAGCGCGGTTCCAGAATTGCAGGGAGGGGATGGGAACGGCTTGTACAGCTGGCTACCCATGAGCTTTCACGGAGAGGCGATGCGTTACGTCGAAGACCACAGGCGGCAAACCCACGAACGGATCGTTGAAAATGCTTCCTACGGCTTGCGTCAAAACGGCGCCGAGGGGCTCAGTGTTATCGAGTTGATGAAGCTCGCGGGTCTGACGCATGGCGGGTTCTATAACCATTTCGATTCGCGTGCCGCGCTTGTCGGCGAGGCAATCGCTTTTGCAATGGACCAAATGGTCGAGCGGTGGAAAAGACTGGCGAACGGAAAGGGCGACGAGGATCGCTTCGAGGCGTTGATCGCCGACTATCTCAGCCCCCGGCATCGCGACAATCCAAGACACGGTTGCGCGCTTCCAGCCCTGGCTGCTGATGTCGCTCGATCGAGCCCCGGCGAGCGGCGGGCCTTGGCTTCCAAACTGGAAAATATGATCGACGTCTTTGTCGAGCTGCTTCCCGATGAGGCGCCCGAACAGGCTCGCCAAATCGCGACGGGCGCCATTGCAGCCATGGTTGGATCGATCGTGCTGTCGCGTGCTGTCGGTGCCGGGAAACTTTCCGATAGCATTCTCGATGCCGGACGTATGACTGCAGGCCGCCGGAGACAGAAGCCCCGGCGCAGAACAAAGAAGGCGATACGCTGCGACAAATAGGGAGGTCACCATGACGGCCGGTAAGTGGCTCAAGACGGCCTGCAACCTGTGTTACGTAAATTGCGGTATCGAAGTCTTGGTGAACGACGGGCGCCTTGAGAAAGTGCGGGGCGACCGTTCAAATCCGAAGTCGCAAGGCTATCTGTGCAACAAGGCGACCCGCATTCCCTATTATGCGCACCACAGGGATCGGCTCACGACCCCGCTGCGTCGGCGGTCCGACGGCGGCTTTGACGAGATCGAATGGGACGTGGCGATCGCAGAAATCGCGCAGCGGATGCGGGACATCGTCGACAGGCACGGTGGCAAGAGCATTGCCCTTTACGGCGGCGGCGGGCAGGGCAACCATGCCGGCGGCGCCTATGCCAGTGGCTTGTTGCGCGCGCTCGGTTCGCGCAGCGTCTTCAACGCCCTTTCGCAGGAAAAAACCGGCGACTTCTGGGTCAATGGCCACATGTTCGGCAGCCAAACCTGCCACACGACAGAGGATGTGCATCATTGCGATCTCTTGGTTGTCATCGGCGCCAATCCCTGGATCGCGCACGGCTTCCCCAATGCGCGCGACCATCTCAATCAGATCAGCAAGGATCCCGCACGCAAGCTGATCGTCATCGACCCCAGGCGAACCGAAACCGCCAAAATGGCCGATCTGCATCTTGCGGTTCGTCCCGGCGGCGATACGTTTCTTCTTGGCGCGCTGCTGGCCACGCTCGTCCGTTCCGACCGGCTTGACCACAAGTTCATTGAGGAGCACACGATCGGCTTCGCGGAAGTGAGGCAGGTGCTACTGAACATCCCGGTTCAGGAATGGGCGGCCGCCGCCGACATCTCCATCGCGGAGCTGGAGCGCTGCGCCGCCATGATTGCGGCCGCGAAGGCCATGGTGGTTCGGGTTGAACTCGGCATCCAGCAAGGCGTCAACTCGACTCTCAACTCCTATCTCGAGAAGCTCCTGATCATGCTTTCCGGCAATTTCGGCCGGGAAGGCACCAACCAGTTGCATAGCTGGCTTCAACCGCTATGGGGAAATTCGCCGAACCAGACATTCGCGCCGACCGGCGACGCAATTATTGGCGGCTTGTTGCCGCCCAACATCTTCCCCGAAGCGGTGCTCAAGGACCATCCGGACCGCTTACGTTGCGCCTGGATCGATAGCTCCAATCCTGCCAACACGGCGGCCAACACGGCGGCGGTGGAACGCGCGCTGCAATCGCTCGAACTATGCGTTGTCGTCGATGTTGCGATGACCGAAACCGCACGGCTCGCGCATTACGTTCTCCCGGCGTCCACACAATACGAGAAGACCGAATTTACTCTCTTTAACTACGAGTTCCCGACAAACTATTTTCACGTTCGTGCCGGTGTCTTGCCGCCCCTTGCTGGCACCTTGCCGGAGCCAGAAATCTACACGCGGCTTGCCGTCGCCATGGGGCTTCTGCCGGGTGACAATGTGCTCGCGCCGTTGCGGGAAATAGCAGGGCGCTCGCGAGCTGAATTCGCCGCGGCCTTTCGTGCTTTCATCGCGGAAAACCCTGCGGCAGTGCCCGCCCTGGTGCTCTACCATACGCTGGGAAAGACGCTTCCCGACGGTACCGCGGCCGCGGCACCGATGTGGAGCGCCGCGCTGGCTTGCGCGAAGCGATCGCCGCAAGCGGTGCGGCGGGCGATCGGCGCCTCCGACGAGGTGGCGGACCAGCAGCTCGGAGATCTCCTCTTCGACACCATCGTGGCCGCCCGGCAGGGTGCAGCGGTTACCCGGCACGACTATGACGAGGTCTGGTCACTGATCAGCCATTCGGATCGCAAGGTTCGGCTGGTCGTCCCGCAGATGCTGGAATGGTTGGCGCGTCTCGATCCGCAAGCCGTGGGCGCGCCAAGCGAGTTCCCGTTCATGCTGGCGGCGGGTGGTCGCCGCATGTTCAACGCCAACCAGATCTTTCGCGATCCCGCGTGGCGTCGCGAGGACCCGGACGGCGCCTTGTTGATCAATTCGAGCGATCTGCGTGAGCTGGGTGCGAAGGATGGCGACTGGATCGCCGTGGAGTCGGCGGTCGGGCGTCTCGTCGTTCGCTGCCAGGTCGATAACTCCATGCGGAATGGCCAGCTGGCGCTGCCGCACGGGTACGGTCAGGCATACCCCACGCCCGATGGAGAGCGCCTGATCAACGGGCCACGCATCAATCTGCTCACCGAGAGCGGCAACCGCGATCCCATTGCGGGCACGCCGTACCACAAGAACGTTCCGGTGCGTTTGACCCTGGTGTCAGGGCACGAGGCTGCCGCCTATCAGTCGCAGTCCGAACGAATTCATAAAAGAGCGGCCGGATAAGAGCTCGAGGGGAGGTCTAATGACCGAGAAACCAATCGCGATCGTGACGGGAGTAGGGCCGGGCACGGGAGCCGCCATCGTCAAGCGCTTCTCTGCTGGCGGGTTTCGTATCATCGCGCTTGCCCGCTCAGCGGACCTCATCAATCGACTTGCGCAAGAGCTTCCGGACGTGCACGCGGTGACCTGCGACGTCTCGGACGAAGGCCAGGTGCGGACTGTGGTCAGTGACGTGAAGCGCCGCTTTGGCGCGGCTGACGTTCTCATCCACAACGCGGTCGGTGGGGGCTGGGGGAATTTTCGCGAGATCGATCCGAAGATGCTGAAGGGCAACTTCGAGGTCAACGTGATGGGCCTGTTGTACCTGTCACGCGAACTGGCGCCTGACATGATCGATCGGGGCAAGGGCGCAATCCTGGTGACCGGAAACACGTCTTCGATCCGAGGCAAGGCCAATTTCGCCGGCTTCGCTCCGACAAAGGCGGCGCAGCGCATTCTGGCCGAGTCGATCGCACGTGACTTGGGACCTCTCGGTGTGCACGTCTCCTACGTTCTCATCGACGCCGTTATCGATACGCCCCGGATGCGCGCGCGGATGAGCGACAAACCGGATGAATTCTTCATCAAGCCGGCGGCGATCGCCGACGAATTATTGCATCTCTACGGTCAGGACCGCTCGGCCTGGTCGTTTCTCACGGAACTGCGGCCATTCAACGAAATTTGGTGATGTTCGAACACGGACACGGCGCGCTGGGTCACTTTGGAGAGCTCTCCGCGGGACTTGAAAGGTCAGAAACGTGACTGATGGATCCATCTCGGTTGATACGGGGACGGACGAACTGCTGTGCGCGATCCGGGATCGCGTCACCGACTACCCCGTCATCGCTGGGGCAGCCCGCTGACGACCATGGGGTCGCGCAGGCGCGGCCCCATTTCTCGCGTGTACGATCGGAGAGAAGATCCTGACGGCCATCAAATGCATCGGAGGAAGCAACATGATTCAGTCCAGCCCCGGCACCCAGACTTCTACACAGGAGGTTGCGCTTATAGTGGGTGGTGGCCCGGGCATCAGTTCGAGTTGCGCCAGGCTGTTCGCGGAAAACGGGATGCGTGTCGCCGTCGCAGCCAGGAATCCGGAAAAAGCCGTCCTTGAGACTCTCGAAAAGATGCACGGCGTGCGTCGGTACGCCTGCGATGCAAGCGAACCGGCTGCCGTGGCACAACTGTTCGCGAATGTCGCTCGAGAGATCGGAACGCCGAGGCTTGTCGTGCATAACATCGATGGCCGCGTTCCCGGCATTTTCCGAAAGGGCATTCTCGAAGCCGACCCGATGATGGCGCTCGAAACAATCCGAAACTCGGCATTCAGCGCGTTTCTGGTGGGTCAACAGGCAGCTCGGCTCATGCTCGGAAACGAACCCGACGTCAATGGTACGAGAGGAACGATCATCTTTACGAACGCCAGCGCGGCGCTCAAGGGCTTTCCATCAAGTGGTGCATTTGCGATGGCGTGCCATGCCAAGTCCGGACTCGCGCAAAGCCTGGCGAGAGAATTGATGCCGCAGGGAATCCACGTGGCGAATGTGCCGATCGATGCCGCGATCGGTTGGACTCAGGAGGACGGGACCCGCGCGCACCGGCTGGCGGGAACGACCGTGGACGACAACATGGCCGACCCTGTCCATATCGCGGAAACCTATCTGCAGCTGCACCGCCAGCACCGGTCGACCTGGGCTTTTCAAGTCGTGCTGCGGCCGTGGGTCGAGAAATGGTAATTGCGCTCAGCTGATCCCTCCGAACAATTGCGCAAAGATGACCAATTCTAAATTAGAATTCAGTTTATGCACCCAAGGAATCCGTATTGTGCTGGTTAATTGACGTTCGCTCGTCTTGACAGTTCTATTTTAGAACGGTTTACTCAGCCGGCCGATAGGAATGAAGGGTGCGGACCTCCCGGTTGAAGGGGGCCGCGCACGCTGCCGAAAACAAGGCGCGAGGGAGGATGGCATGAGGAGCGTGGACGAGCTCACCGCAGCCGAACTGCTGGACGGCTTGCCGTCCAGAGTTCACGAGGTCTACGCACCGTTCGTGCGGGATATTCCGGATCATCCGGCCCTCGTGGAAGGCGGGCGTGCCTGGAGCTACCGGCAGTTCTCGGATGCGGTCGACGCTGCGGCAAAGAATCTCGCCGGATTGGCCATCAGGCCCGGTGATCGCGTGATGATTGCCAGTGAGAACAGCGTGGCCCTCGGCGTGATGCTCTTCGCAGCCAGCAAGCTCGGTGCCTGGGGTATTCCGGTCAATCCCCGCCTTTCGCCCCGAGAGATCGACCTGATCGGGACGCACAGCGGTGCCAGACGCGTACTGTTCAACTCGGCGCTGTCGAAGGAAGCGGCCGACCATGCCAGCCGCATCGGTGCGAAAATCGGCGCCGTGGGGCCGTTCGACGGAATCGGCATCGGTCCTCTCAATGCGGATGCCGAAGCGGAGCCCGTCGAGAAGGATGGCGCCCACCAGGTCGCAGGCCTTTTATACACCTCAGGCACGACCGGTGCACCGAAGGGCGTCATGCTGAGTCACCGCAACCTCCTCTTCACCGCAAGGACGTCGGGAATCCTTCGCCGAAGCGGTCCAGGCGACCGCATTTACGGCGTGCTGCCGATGTCGCACATCGTCGGGTATGCGATCTTGCTGATCTCGACGCTGATGCACGGCGGCACGTTGCATGTCGTGGCCAAGGCCGATCCCGCTGCGCTGGCTCACGCCATCGCCGAGGAAGGGATTACGAGCCTGTTTGGCGTCCCTGCCACATATCAGCGTCTGCTCGAACACAAGGCGGTCAAGGGCATCCAACAGCTCGAACGGGGCAGCCTGCGGATCATGGCCGTCGCCGGCGCTCCGCTCGACCTCGACCTCAAGAAGCGGATCGAGGACGAGTTTGGAATCCCGCTGCTGAACAATTACGGCATAACGGAATGCTCACCGGGGCTCACGGGGGTCCGTTCGGAACAGCCTGTCCCGGACGAGTCGGTCGGCCCGTTTCTTCCTGGCATTGAGCACCGGATCGTGGACGAGCGAGGAAAAAAGGTGGCGATCGGAGAGGTGGGCGAATTGCACGTTCGAGGTCCGAACATCATGCTCGGCTACTATCGTGCGCCCGACCTGACGGCGGCGGCGATCGATGAGCAGGGATGGTTCAACACGGGGGATCTCGCGCGGGTGAACGGCAAGGGGCATCTCTACATCGCTGGTCGCACCAAGGAGCTTATCATCCGCTCCGGCTTCAACGTTTATCCCGCCGAGGTGGAGGCGGTCCTGAACGCTCACGACCAGGTCGTTCAGTCGGCCGTCGTCGGACGAAAGGTCGAGGGCAACGAGGAGGTCGTCGCGTTCGTTCAGCTTCTCCCCGGCGCGAGCATCGGCGCGGAAGACCTCAAGGCGTACACGGCCCAATTGCTCACGTCCTACAAGCGTCCGACCGAATTGATCGTGCTTGACGCTCTGCCCTCGGCCTCCACCGGCAAGATACTGAAACACAAGCTACGGGAGATGGCGAACGAACAGGCCGCCCCGAAGGCGTCCCGTGCGGCAGCCGCTGGCTGACGGGCGTCAGGAGTGATTTGAACGGCAATATGCCGGTTCAGGAAAGAACGGTGAGCGACGGACTTGTCGCCGTAGGGAGATGACAATGTTGAGAAGCGCCATGATTGTAGCCGCGCTCGCGGCATCCATAGCCGGCGCGCATGCGCAGACCCCGGGCGTCACCGAATCCGAGGTGAAGATAGGGGCGACGTTCCCTTTTAGCGGCCCCGCTTCGCCGCTCAGCAATACCGGAAAGGGCATGATCGCCTACGTCAATTCGATCAACGAGCGTGGCGGCATCAACGGACGGAAGATCAACCTCATCACCTACGACGATGGTTACAGCCCTCCCAAGACGGTGGAGCAGACCAGGAAACTCATCGAGAGCGACGAGGTGGCGTTCCTGTTTGGCCCGTTGGGTACGCCCGGCATCAGCGCCACCATCAAGTACGTCAACGCGAAGAAAGTGCCGCACCTGTTTGTCGTGAGCGGCGTCAGCAAGTTCACGAAGTTCACTGAATTCCCCATGACCACGACGGGATTGCCAAGCTACGACACCGAAGGACGAATCTACGCAAAATACATCACCCAGACCCGGCCCGACGTGAAGATCGCCATACTCTATCAGAACGACGATTTGGGTAAGGACTTCGTCAATGCATTCAAGGCCTACCTGAAGGACGATTTCGACAAGAAAGTCGTCGTGTCCTCCTATGAGGTGACCGAGCCAACCATTGATTCCCACGTCGTGTCGCTGAAGTCGTCTGGGGCAGAGGCCTTTTTGGTGGCCGGCACACCGAAATTCGCAGCGCAGGCCATCAAGAAAGTCGATGAGATCGGTTGGAAGCCTCTGTTCCTGATCAACTTCGTTTCGAGCTCCGTGTCGTCGACCATCGTCCCCGCGGGACCGGAAAAGGCCGTGGGCATCGTCGCCGCGACCATCACGAAGGATCCGAACGACAAGAAATGGGCAGACGATCCGGGCATTAAGTGGTACCGGGACTTTTTTGCCAAATACCTGCCGG
This sequence comes from Bradyrhizobium sp. PRIMUS42, assembly GCF_023006515.1. Taxonomy (NCBI): domain Bacteria; kingdom Pseudomonadati; phylum Pseudomonadota; class Alphaproteobacteria; order Hyphomicrobiales; family Nitrobacteraceae; genus Bradyrhizobium; species Bradyrhizobium sp. PRIMUS42. The sequence goes on along the minus strand of NZ_JALBGZ010000005.1, from coordinate 21,309 downwards.
GCGCGGATATCGGCGACAACAATTATCTGTTCGGTACCCAGCAGGGACAGATCCTGGAGCAGGTGCTGAAGCAGTGCGGCAACGATCTTTCGCGCGAGAACATCGTCAAGCAATCGCGGAGCATACGCGGGCTGTCTCTTCCCACTTCCATACCGGGTGTCGTGGTCAACACGGGCCCCGAAGGCAGCATGGCGTACACGCAACTCCAGCTTCAGCGCTGGAACGGGACCACGTGGGAGCAATTCGGCGACGTACTCAGCGCTGACGGAAGGTGAATTGTACCTTCTGAACATGCGGATGATCTAAGCCCGCAAAACGACCAACTGAACCATGGAGCACGGATGTCCAGCGACGTTCTCTTCCGGCCTTTCAAGCTGAAAGGGCTGAACTTGCCGAACCGGGTCGTGATGGCGCCGATGACGCGCTCGTTCTCTCCGGGCGGAATCCCAACCGAAGACGTCGCGCGGTATTACCGTCGGCGTGCCGAAGGAGCGGTCGGCCTCATTATCTCGGAGGGCACGGGCGTGGATCGTCCGGCATCCCTGAACGATCCGAATGTTCCCCGTTTTCACGGAGAGAAGGAACTGGCGGGGTGGCGGCGTGTGGTCGATGAGGTGCATGCCGCGGGTGGCATGATGGCACCGCAGCTATGGCACGTCGGAGCCGTTCGCACCCGCGCCCAGGATTGGTCTCCTCCGGGCGCCTACGACAGCCCGTCTGGTTTGTCGCGGCCGGAGAAGAAATTCGGCGAGCCGATGAGCGAAGAGGACATCGCAGACGCCATCCGCGCTTTCGCCGATGCGGCGCTTGCCGCGAAGCGCCTGGGGTTCGACGCCGTCGAATTGCATGGCGCGCACGGCTATCTGATCGATCAATTCTTCTGGAAAGGCACCAATCACCGCGAGGATGCCTATGGAGGCAAGGACCTGCCGGGCCGGGCCCGGTTTGCCGCTGATATCGTTCACGCGGTGCGCAAGTCGGTCGGACCGGACTTTCCGATATTGCTCCGCATCAGCCAGCGGAAGCAACAGGACTACGAAGTGAAGCTGGCCGATACGCCTCGCGCGTTGGAAGCCTGGCTCAAACCTCTGGTCGACGCGGGGGTCGACATTCTGCACTGCTCACAACGGCGCTTCTGGGAACCGGAGTTCGATGGCTCCGATTTGAACTTCGCCGGATGGGCCAAAAAGGTGACGGGAGTGCCGACGATCTCGGTCGGGTCGGTCGGCCTGACCGGCGAGTTCATCGCCGCATATGGCGGGGAGAGCTCCCGTCCGGCGTCCCTCGACGAACTGATCCGCCGCCTCGATCGCGAGGAGTTCGATCTTGTCGCGGTGGGGCGGGCGCTGCTTCAGGATCCGCAATGGCTCCTGAAGATACGCGACGGCCGGACGGAGGAATTGATGTCCTTCGAACGGACTGCATTCGCTGCGCTGCGCTGAGCGATGAAGGGTTGCGAGGCCGGGTGCGTCGCCACTGAATAAAGGTTATCCAAATATTTGGTGGCCGGTATTTCGGCGATCTGTCCAAGCTGGTTGCCAAAGAAGATCGGCGCATGCCGGTCGACGGGAGGGGCATGCGCGTCATTGCGCAGTCGCCTGGAAGAATTTCGGAGACGAACAATGAGCGACACCAAGACCCAAGTCGGCCAGATCCGCACCGAGGTGCACGGGCATGTGTTCAAGATCATCATCGACAACGTAGCGAAGAAGAACTCCTTCAGCCCGCAGATGATGGCGCAGATGTCGGATGCGATGACGCTTCTCGATCGCACCGACGATTATTGGGTCGGAGTGCTCTGCGCCGAGGGTCCGGATTTCACGGCCGGGCTGGATATGCCGAAATTCTTCGGACCCAAGGCCGAGAATACCGAGCTAAAGCCCGGCAACATCGATGCGTTCGCCTTGAAGAGCCGGTGCCGCAAGCCGATTGTGACTGCAGTGCAGGGGATCTGCTTCACGATTGGCATCGAAATGATGCTGGCTGGCGATATCGTCGTGGCCGCCAACGACGCCCGGTTCTGTCAGATGGAATCCAAGCGCGGGATCGCGCCTCTTGGTGGTGCCCATTTCCGGTATTTGACGCGGGCGGGCTGGGGAGACGCGATGTATCACCTGTTCCTATGTGACGAGTTCGGCGCAGCCAGGGCTCACAAGATCGGCTTCGTTCAGGAAGTCGTTGCACCCGGCCAGCAGATTGCGCGCGCGATGGAGATTGCGAATCTGATCGCCAAGAATGCGCCGATCGGCATTCAGGTGACGAAGGAGGCCGCGCTGAAATACATCGAGGCCGGCGAGAGAGCCGCGATCGATTACATTCCCAAGATCAAGGATCGCGTCTTCAGCAGCGAAGACATGAAAGAAGGCATCCAGTCCTTCGTGGAACGTCGCTCGGCAGTGTTCCTCGGGAAATAGAATCTGGCGGACCGTACAGTACGACTTCGCTCACGAGTCGGAGGATTTGACCATGGGAAGCATCAAGAAGGCATTCGATCTCACCGGTAGAAACGCCCTTGTGACGGGAGGTTCCCGTGGCCTTGGCTTGCAGATCGCCGAGGCGCTGGGTGAGCTAGGAGCACGGATCGTGATCTCCTCTCGCAAGGCCCCAGACCTGGAAAAGGCCCAGGCGCATCTTGCCGGGCTCGGCGTCAAGGCGGAGTGGATCGCAGCGGATAATTCCAGGGACGAAGACGTCAACCGCCTTGCCGACGAAACGATCAAGAAGCTCGGACGGGTGGACATTCTGGTGAACAACGCGGGCGCAACTTGGGGCGCGCCGACGGAAGATCACCCGATCGAAGCGTGGGACAAGGTGATGAACTTGAACATCCGCTCGCTGTTCCTGCTCAGCCAACAGATTGCGAAGGGCTCGATGATTCCCAACAAATATGGCCGCATCATCAACCTTGCTTCGATCGCGGGCCTGTTCGGAAGTTCCGGGGATATGCAGACTGTCGCCTACAATACGAGCAAGGGCGCGGTGGTCAATTTCACGCGGGCGCTGGCGGGGAGTTGGGGGCGTTACGGAATTACGACCAATGCTCTGGCGCCCGGATTTTTCCCATCGAGGATGACGAAGGGCACGATCGAAGCTGTCGGTGTCGAGAAGCTCGCCGCCGGTGCGCCGCTACGCCGCATCGGTGACGAGGACGATCTGAAAGGGGCCGCGGCTCTCTTCGCCAGCGACGCCGGCAAGCACATTACCGGGCAGATTCTCGCCGTGGATGGCGGTCTGACTTCGGTGCTATCGTCTTCCTGACCGTCGCTATATAGCCGCCTTCTGGTGGCAGGTGGAGGGCTAGGGGACCACCAGGGTCAGCGTCTCGGCAACCAGAGCCGGCGTTTGGCTATTCTCGATCTCAAGTACCGCGTTGCCCTTGATCAACAAACGCCCGTTGTCCTTTGGTTCGACACCGGTCATGGAAAGCTGAAGGCGAACGCGGTTACCCGATCTTACTGGTGTCAGGAACCTGACCTTGTCCAGGCCATAGTTGAAGACCGCAGCTGCGTCGACCGGAGCGAGCCCAAGGTCCATGCCGAGGGGCGCGATCAACGACAGGCTCAGGAAACCGTGAGCAATGGTGCCGCCTGCGGGACTTTCCTTGCTGGCGCGCTCCGTGTCCACATGAATCCACTGCCTGTCTCCAGTACAGGCCGCGAACTGGTCAATCATGGGCTGGTCGATGGTGATCCAGTCGGATGTTCCGAGATTCTGGCCTACGAAATCCCTGATCGCCTCGAGCTTGATTTTTGCCATCGCCGTGTCCGTTGGTTCAGCTGTTTCGCATATTTCCCCAAACTGCGAGGAAGGCCATGTCGATTTTGTTGAACGGGGAACGCAATATTGAATAGCGGCCAGGCTTTGATGGCTTTTTCGCTTGTGTTTCCGGGTCCTGCGACGTCGTTCGCACTCGGCGATTAGGAACCAAAAGCGCTTGCGCAAAGGACGAGAGCATGACCGAGGCAAGCTGGGATTTGTTTCGCTTGTTTTCCGTGGTTGCGAGAACTGGAAGCGTCAATCGTGCCGCACACGAACTGGGAATGAGCCAACCGACATTGAGCAGGCGTCTGAAGGAGCTGGAGCGCTACGTGGCCGCTCCCCTGTTCTTTCGCGCCTCGTCCGGGGTGAAGCTGACGCGGGAAGGCGAGGACCTGCAACGCTCGGCCGGCGATATGATGCTCGCATTCGAGTCGTTTCATCGCGATCTGCGTTCACGCGTCGGGCAACGATCGTCAGTGGTCAGGATATCGGCGACCGAAGGCATGACCAAGCACTGGCTTCTCCCGCGGGTTGCGGAGCTGCGACGGCGCGATAGTCGGATCTACCTGGAAATCATCTCCACGGTGAACCAGCAGAGCTTGGCAACGAGCGATCTGGACTACGTCATCAGGATGGGAGATCCCGGCGAGAACGATCTCATTGGAAAGCGGGTCGCGGACGTACCGATGGGGATTTTTGCCTCCGAGCAGTACCTTGCCGGACGCCCCGCGCCTCGGTCATTGTCAGAGCTGAGGGATCACGACATCATCGGCCATACAGCCGATTTTGTCTCCTTCCGCAACGTTCGGCCCAATCAGAGACATTTGTTGGAGTATTTCTCGGAAGCGGCGGGCATCCGCAGCGTTGTTCGGGTCAACCCGGTTGCTAGCCATTTCGCCGCCGCCGGTTGCGGTCTCGGGCTTGCGCTTCTTGCTGTACCATTCGCGCAAGCCGAGGGACTGGTTCAGGTCTTGCCGCAAGAGACAGTTACGATGAACGTATGGCTGCTGCGCCGGCGCGAGAGCGACCTGAGAAAATTGACTCGTGAAGTCAGGCGATTCCTGGAAGCAGAATTCGCCGCTTCCAGGGAATGGCTCGCGAGCAGCCCTCGAAATGCGAGAGTGACCAAACGCAAGGCCTGAGGCCGTCTCACATGCTGCCTTCGCCGCGTCTGGAAATATCGCGGTAAGACGCGCGAGGAGGCCGTGGCCATTCTGCGCTGAATAGCGGTAGTTCAGAATTTAGATACTTGCCGGGCGCCGTGCCGGTCATCCTCCATCCCAAAAATCATAACGGGAGGGATGGATGTCCAAATCGGAAGGGGCCTTGCTGTCAACGCCGATCCAGACGATCGCGGATATTCCGCGACGTTACGCGGCGATCACTCCCGACGCCGTCGCCGTGAGCTTCGAGGGGCGCGACACGAGCTATCGGGTCCTGGACGAATTATCGAATCAGGTCGCCAATGGCCTCGTGGCTGGGGGTGTGCGACCGGGCAGCCGAATTGCGATACTCGACAAGAATTCGGATATCTTTTTTCAAGTGCTTCTCGGGGCAGCCAAGGCCCGCGCCGTCCTGGTTCCCGTCAATGCAAGGCTGGCACCTCCCGAGGTCGTTTTCGCTGTCAACGATGCCAAAACCGAGATTCTCTTCGTCGGGGAATCGTTCGAGAAACTCATCACTGAAATCCAGGATCAGCTGGACACTGTTTACCAAATCATTGTGCTGGACTCTCGTTACCTGAAGTGGCGCGATGCTCACCCGCCGACTGAGACGAGACTGCCAGTCAAGCCCGATGACGTTTGCCTGCAACTCTACACAAGTGGCACGACCGGCTATCCGAAGGGCGTGCAGCTTTCTCACGCAAATTTCCCGCTACACGCGCTTGACGACTGGAAGGCGTGGTCGTCCGACGACGTCATGTTGCTCGCAATGCCGTTATTCCACATCGCAGGGGTGGGTACCAGCGTGTTCGGTCTGGTCGCCGGCCTCAAGACGATCGTGCTTCGCGAGTTCGTTCCATCGGTGGCGCTTGAGACGATACAGCGCGATCGAGTTACGGTCACGTTCCTCGTTCCGGCAATGTTATTGGCGATGCTGGCCGAACGTAACGTCGAGACATGCGATCTCTCCTCGCTGAGGCAAATTCTTTACGGGGCGTCACCGATCCCGCTCGAGCTCCTCAGGAAGTCGCTCCGGGTGTTCAGGCATACGGGGTTCTTCCAGGTCTACGGTCTAACCGAGACGGCTGGCGTCATCACCGTTTTGGGAGACGCGGACCACTCCGTTGGCGATGGCGAACTCTTGAGGTCGTGTGGCCGCCCTATCGAAGGCGTCGAGTTGCAGATCATCGACGCTTCGGGAAAATCGCTGCCTGCTAGACAGGTGGGTGAGGTCGTGTGTCGATCATCACAAAATATGCGGGGGTATTGGAATCGGACGGACGACACCGCGAGGACCCTCAGGGACGGGTGGCTGCATACCGGCGATGCCGGATTCCTTGATGAAAACGGCTACTTGTACATTCATGATCGTTTGAAAGATATGATCGTTTCCGGCGGAGAGAACGTCTATCCCGCCGAGATCGAAAGTGCCTTGTATGGACATGCGGATATCGCCGACGTCGCCGTCATCGGCGTGCCTGACGACCGGTGGGGTGAAGCGGTCAAGGCCCTCATCGTGTTGAAGCCGGATCGTTTTGCGGACCCGACGGGCATACTGCATTTCGCGCGAGCAAGGCTGGCGGGGTTCAAGATCCCGAAGTCGATCGAATTCGTGCGCGAGCTTCCCCGCAATCCATCCGGGAAAATCCTGAAGCGGCTGCTGCGAGAGCGCTACTGGGAAGGATATGAGCGGATGGTCAATTGAGTGCGGCTGGCCGAATTGAATGTATCGGACCGGGAGACGTTTTTGCTAGGCGACCACTGCGTCCTGCAACTTGAGCGACTGAAGCGTCAACACCTCGGTCAAGCGCAGATGTTCCGTCATCAGGTCGGTGGCGAGTTTCACATCCCGGCCAAGAATGGCTTGGGCCAGTGCCGAATGTTCGGCGCGCAGATCACGATCCGCGCGCGACATTCGCACATTGATGCGGCGATAGCGTTCGCCCTGGACGAAGAGTTGTTCGCGGATTCGCAGCAGCCAGGGGCTGTCGCAGGCCGCCACCAGGGCAGCATGGAACTTCGCGTGCGCGATCATCCAGTCGTCGCCAAGGTCGCGAATGTCATGGGGCGTATGCGAGAGCTCATGATCGGCTGCGACAATCGCAGCCTCCCATTTGAGGCCGCCGAGTTTCATCGCGCGGTGCATGCATTTCAGTTCGATGTCGATTCTGACGGCGGTTAGGTCGGAAACGTCGGCGGCATTGATGGGCGCCACCCGGAAACCCCGCTGGGGCTCCGCAATAACCAGTGCCTCGGCGGAGAGACGCGAAAGAGCCTCCCGTACAACGCTCGGGCTGACCCCAAGATATTGAGCCAGATCTTGAATTTTCAGCTTTCCGTCGGCCGGCAAGCGGCCGGCCAAGATGTCCGAGCGAAGTCGAACATAGGCTGAAACGGTAAGGCTGGTCGCGTCCTGGGGCATCCCGCCCATTTTCACAAGGATTCGGGAGAATACAAGATAGATCGAATAATATCTTTTTTATGTTGACCGTATGAGTTTTTCAGATACCGTTCCATTATCGAACCCAACGACTGACTCAAAAAATCCGGAGGAATTCAATGGCCACACCAAACGAGTTGGTTACCGTCAGTCGGGAGGGCGATCTCGTTACCCTGACGATGACTTTCGCTCCATACAATCTCGTGGCAAAGCCGCTGCTGACTGCGCTACTGGACGCAGTCGAAAAGGCTCATAAGGAAGGCGCGCGCGCCATTATCCTTCGCAGCGGGTTGCGACACTTCTCCGCCGGTGCTGAAATAGAACTATTCGACAATCGCGGCGAACGGCTGCCCGAAATTGATGTATGCGCCTGCCTGGATGCGCTCGAACAGGTTCCTGTGCCGATCATCGCGAGCATGCACGGATTGGCCCTCGGTGGCGGATTCGAGCTGGCGCTGGCCTGCGACATCATCGTTGCCGCGGACTCCTCGAAGGCCGGCATGGTCGAGGTGACGCTGGGCCTGCATCCGCTGATGGGCGCCATACAACGTGTGGCATCGCGCGCCGGTGTGGCGCGCGCCAAGGAGATGGCTCTGTTCGGACGTCGCTATGATGCGGCGACGCTAGAGCGCTGGAATATCGTCAATCGCGTCGTGCCCGAAGCCCAGCTTGAAGAAACGACGCGGATCCTCGCGCTCGAGCTTGCGATGGGGCCGACAGTGGCGCATGGCGCCACCAAACGGCTGATCCGGGAATACACGGACGAGACCGTCGTGAAAGCCGACCGCGCAATGTCTGACGCGCAGCGTCCAATCTTCCAGAGCAACGATCTCGTCGTCGGCCTCAAGGCCTTCCGCGAGTCCGGGCCTGGTCACGCCATTTTCTCGGGCCGCTGAGGGACGTTATCATGACAAATCGTACACCCCTTGCCGGAATCAAGGTCGTCGACTTCTCGCGTGTCCTTGCTGGTCCCCACTGCACCAGGGCACTGTCGGACCTCGGCGCCGACGTGATCAAGATCGAGCCGCCGCGCGGAGACATCTCTCGATACGCACTGCCTGGCGACGAAACCGCGAGCATGTCCTACTACTATATCCAACAGAACGTCGGGAAACGGAACATCAGCATCGACCTTAACTTCCCCGAAGGAAGAGAAGTCGTGCGCAAGATGTGCGACAGCGCCGACATCATCGTTGAGAATTTTCGCGCCGGCACATTGAAATTCTTCGGCCTCGATTATGAATCCGTCGCCGCGCGCAACCCGAAAGTGATTTACGCCTCAATCAGCGGATACGGCCAAGGGAGCGCGCTGTCACACCGCAGCGCCTACGCGCCGACCGTCCATGCCGAATCCGGCTTTGTCGGCGGGATGATCGACCATCTCGGCGAGGATCTCACGGTCAAGAGGCATGATGCCTATTCGCATGCTGACATTTATACGGGCCTCGAAGCGATCATCGGCATTCTGGCAGCACTGCATCACCGCGACCAAACAGGCGAAGGCCAATATGTCGATATTGCGATGGCCGCCACCATGCTTGCCGTCAATGAGCGGGTGCACGCCGATCTCTCCGACGTGGATCTCGGCGCCGAACCGGCGGCGCTGGGACCTGCTGACTCGCCGTTCTTCAAGACAAGCTACGGTGACGTCATCACAATCGCGACCAGTGTCGTCAGCAGTCTGACGTTTCCGAATTACATCGCGGCGATGCGTCGCCCCGACCTCGCTTCAGATCCCCGATTCGCCACGCCGGCGGCGCGCCGGAAGAATCTCAACGCCCTTTACCAGATCATCCAGCAGTGGATTCTTTCCTTTGCCACGGCCGGCGAACTCGATGCACAGCTCGACGAAGTGAAGCTGGCGTTCGGCGTGGTCCGCTCGGTCAAGGACTTCGCCGGTTCGGACTGGGTCAAATGGTGGGGCGCGATAGAAGAGGTTACGGACCGCCGCGGCAAAGCTGTCAGAATCCCCGGCAAGCCCTGGCACTTCTCAAAGACGCCACTGGCCGCTGCGCGCGAAGCTGCCTTTCGCGGCGAACACAACGTCGAAGTAATGAAGGAATACGGCTACTCCGATCAGGAGATTGCTGCCCTTACCAATTCGGGCGTGCTGTTGACGAACATTCCGCCGCGACCCTCTCCGTCGATAGAAGAATCCGCGCCGCCCGATAGTGACGATGTCCTGAAGCAGGCGTCCTAGCTGGGTCGAAACCAACTGATCAAGGAATGCGGGAGGGAAATCATGTCGTTGTCGCTGTCTTCGGAACAAACGCGAAAAATCCTGTCTAATCCGTCTTTTCGGGAGCTGACCGCCGCACGGGCACGGTTGCGGTGGGGGCTCTCGATCGTCACGTTGCTGATGTTCTTCGGCTTCATCGGGCTGATCTCAGCGGCGTCGTCAGCGCTCGGGAAGAGCATGGCAGGCGGAGCCGTTCCGTTGGGCATGTCGATCGCGCTTGGCATGATCGCCATGGTCGTTGCCCTGACTGGTTACTATGTACGCCGTTCCAACACGTACTTCGACGGCCTGACACAGCTCGTTCGCCGGGAGTGTGGCCGATGATCATGCGCATTCTGCTGGCCGCCATTGCCGCGACGGTGTCCTTCTCGGCACATGCGCAGGCCACCGCTGTCGTAGCGGGCCGCGATCTGAACTGGGTTGCTATCGGCATGTTCCTGTTGATTGTCGCCGTCACGCTCCTCATCACCTATCGATCGGCTGGTCGAACCAAATCGAAGGCGGACTTCTATACCGCGGGACATGAGATCACACCCCTCCAGAACGGCCTGGCGATTGCGGGGGATTTTCTTTCGGCCGCAGCTTTCCTCGGCATCTCGGCGCTGATCTATGCGACCGGCTTTGATGGCCTCATCTATGCATTAGGCTTCTTGACGGGGTGGCCGATCGTGCTGTTCATGATGTCGGAGCGATTGCGTAACCTCGGCAGTTACACGTTCGCCGACGCAGCGTCGTTTCGTCTTGATCGCACCTCAGTTCGTTTGGTCGCCGCCACGGGTAGTCTCGTGGTCGTGCTGTTTTACCTGATCGCGCAAATGATCGGCGCCGGCAAGGTGATTCAGCTTCTGTTCGGCGTGAACTATCTGTTCGCAGTCGTTGGCGTCGGACTTCTGATGATCGTCTATGTCGCTGTCGGCGGCATGCAGGCTACCACCTGGGTTCAGATCACCAAGGCGCTGCTGCTGCTGATCGGCGGCACCTTGATGGCGCTGGTGGTGCTGTGGCGCTTCGATTTCAGTCTTGGACGCCTATTTGCCGAGGCGAGCCGGGTGCACCCCAAGGGGGCCGCAGTTCTCTCTCCCGGTGGGCTGTTCGCTGAGCCGGTTTCCGCGATCTCGCTTGGACTCGCGCTGGTGTTCGGTACCGCGGGATTGCCGCATATCCTGATGCGGTTCTTCACCGTCAGCGATTCCGCAGGCGCAAGGAAGTCGGTTTTCTACGCGACGACCTGCGTGGCCTATTTCTGCCTGGTCATCCCGCTGTTCGGCTTTGCCGCGATGGTGGTCCTTATGCCGGACGCGAGTTTCTTCAACGTCGGCGCAGGCGGTCAATTCAACAAGATTACCGATCTGATCGGCGGTCCCAATATGGCGGCGGTGCACCTGGCGGGCGCTCTCGGCGGACCAATCCTGCTTGGGTTTATCTCGGCCGTCGCGTTTGCCACCATTCTCGCCGTGGTAGCCGGATTGACGCTCGCCGGCGCCTCCGCGGTGAGCCACGATATTTATGGGCAGGTGATTGCGAAGGGTAACGCGCCGGAGGCACGTGAGGTCATGGTTGCGAAGATTGCCGCGGTGGCGACCGGCATCGTCGCGGTGGGTCTTGCCATCACTTTCGAGAACCAGAATGTCGCGTTCATGGCGGGGTTAGCGCTTTCGGTCGCGGCAAGCTGCAATTTTCCAGTGCTGGCGATGGCGATCTTTTGGCGCGGTACCACCACGCGCGGTGCGGTTGCCGGCGGCCTGGTCGGGCTGTTCAGCTCTCTCCTGTTCGTGGTGCTAAGCAAGACGGTCTGGGTCGCGGTGTTCCATTTCGCGGCGCCGTTGTTTCCATACGACAATCCGGCGCTCTTCTCGATGCCCCTGGCATTTCTGGTAATTTGGCTCGGTTCGCTGAGTGACCGAACGGCGCGTGCCACGGCGGAGCGGCGCGCGTTTGACGCTCAGTTTGTGCAATCGGAGATCGGCATCGGCCTCTCTGAAGGCAACAACGCGCTGGCGGGAGTTGCACGATGAGCGCCACGATCGACGAGACCCACGATCCGGCGCGCCGCAGTTTTGTGTCGTCCGCAAACGATCCCTCCGGCGACTTCCCCATCCAGAACCTGCCGCTCGGTGTCTTCAGCCGTGGCAAGGACGGGACACGATCCGCGGGGATTGGGATCGGCGACCAGATCCTCGATCTTCATGCGGCGCACAGGGCCGGTCTCCTCCCGGCAGAAATTCCCGAGTGGACCGTCGCCGACTCCTCGCTCAACTCGCTATTTGCGTTGGGACCTCGCGCGTTGCGCACCTTACGAAAGGCAATCAGTGCCGCGCTTGACGCGGGTTCAAGCGGTGAGGCTGCGCGCCGCCGGGCGTCGGACCTGCTGGTCCCAATGGGCGCCTGCACGATGTATCGTCCGACCGCGGTGCCGAACTACACGGATTTTTATGCCGGTATACATCACGCGAAGGCGGCGGGCGCACTTCTCACGCCTGAGAATCCGCTGCCCGCCAACTACAAATGGGTGCCGATTGCCTATCACGGACGGGCGTCTTCGGTGCAAGTCGGGCAGGGTGTTGTTCGCCGACCGATTGGACAGCGGCCGCCGTCGGTCGACGGAGGCACTCCGGGCTTCGGTCCGTGCGACCGGCTCGATTTCGAATTGGAAATGGGTTTCTATCTCTGCGGCGGCAACGAGCTCGGAAGTCCGATCCCCGTTGCGCGCGCAAGCGAACAGATTGTCGGCTATTCACTTCTCAACGATTGGTCGGCGAGGGACGTCCAGCGCTGGGAGATGTACCCACTCGGCCCATTCCTCAGCAAAAGTTTCGCAACGTCGGTCTCGCCGTGGGTTGTCACCGCGGACGCATTGGCGCCGTTCCGCATTCCGGCGATGGTTCGTCCTCACGGGGACCCCCAGCCGTTGAAATATCTGCTCGACGACGATGATCAGAAAAGTGGCGGGCTGGACATAAGCCTGAAGGTTTTTCTTACGACCGAAAAGATGCGGGCCGCAAGGGACGTTCCGGTCGAAATTCTCAGCTCGAACGCCAGATATCTATATTGGACACCGGCGCAGATGGTTGCGCACCACACGATCAATGGATGCAACCTTCTACCGGGGGACCTGATCGGCACCGGCACGATCTCCGGACCTACCGACGCTGAATTGAGCAGCATGCTCGAATTCACTTCTGCCGGAACCCGCCCCATTACGCTTCCCAACGGAGAGCGTCGCGGCTTTCTACACGACGGTGACGAGATCCGATTTGAGGGGCGCTGCACTCGTGAGGGTTTTGCATCCATCGGCTTCGGAGTGTGCGTCGGAACGATTGCGGCATCTCATCAGACGGAGCTTGAAAGCAGGGCGGCCTGATCCGCGCGTGTTAAGCGAAGAGTCGCCCCTCGAGCGATCCGCTCCGAGCGGGTTGGTACTGCCCGGAAGACGGCAGAACAATAGCTAGGAGAGGAACTGCCATGGAAAATTGCCACATGATCGCATACGCCATGATCACGATGCCGGACATCGACATGGAAGAGGTCCAGTTTGGGCAACTTCTCGTCGTTCTCGTAGCCTTATCGGTCGCCGTGGTGGGCCGCTTGGCTGCGTTTGTCTTCTGAGCCCCTCATGATGCGGTCGATATCGCCGCAGGGCTCACGCAAAACTCGGCGAGCGAGTGGAGGAGGATAAATTGCGGCCCGCGAGGCGCTACCGAAGCACAGCCCATGCTTGCCTGGTTTATTCCGACCAACAGGAATGGATCGGCGAGACGATTATAGTCCCGTAACGTCAACGAACTTCCCGCCTGCAGGGTGGTTTCCAATTCCAGACCCTGTATTCGTAGATCGTAAAAGAACAGCCGGATCTGCTCATCTGAGGTGCCGGCCAGCAATAATCTTGTTCGGAGGTATCGCATGAACGCCCAAACTTCCCTTGGAAAAGTCAGCCAGAACGCTCGGGCCGCCGACGAGCGGCTGGTCCGTGAGGACCTCGGTGCGCTGTATCATGTGTTTTTTGATCTAGGCTGGTGCGAACACATCTACAATCACATCACGGCTCGCGTCCCGGGTCCCGAGAAGCACTTTCTGATCAATTCGTTCGGGCTGGCGTACAACGAAGTCACGGCTTCCAATCTCATCAAGATCGATCTTGATGGGAATAAGGTTGTGGACGTTCCGGGTCGTGTCAATGCGCCGGGGTTCACGATCCACTCTTCGGTTCATGCCGCGCGCGATGACGCCCATTTTATCGCCCACACGCACACGACGGCCGGTGTGGCCGTTGCTTGCACGGATGAGGGGCTCTCGCATCACAGCTTCTACGGCGCGATGCTTTACGAGCAAATCGCGTATCACGATTTCGAGGGCATTTCGACGGATCTCGGCGAGCGCGAGCGCCTCGTCAGATCGCTCGGCAACAAGAACTACATGATCCTGAGACATCATGGGCTTCTGACCTGCGGGAGGACTGCCGCGGAGGCGCTGTTCCGCATGACGATCCTGCAACGGGCGTGCGAGGTGCAGCTCGCGGCGGCAACGTTCGGGAAGGGCTGGCGGCCTTTGCCGGAAGAGATTTTGCGCCGTACGACGCGACAGATGCAGAGCGAGGTTGCGAAGGGCTTCGACGAAAAGACCGCCTTTGGACAAGATTCGTTCGAAGCCTATCGGCGCGCATTGGACGCAAAGGGTTCGCGTTACAGGGACTAAGAGCGGCGTCGGCGCGGTTCGCTGAATGGACCGTGAGGGGTCGTTCTGAGCTACAGTGAATACCCCTTGATGGGATTCGCTGCGCGCCAGCATAATTGTCTCCGCCTCGAAGCGGCGCGCCGCATCAATGAATGGCCGAAGCCCGATCCCGATCTTTCGCTCAACGTGTCCAGCTGTTCGTCCCCGAAGATTTCGAGTGAGCGCTCTTTGATCTCGTGCGACGAATGCCCATTGTCGGTCGGTTAAGCCCAGCGGTGCGACCGGTAAGTCTGCTACAATCGCTTCAGGCCGACAGCGGAGACAAGCAAAGATCAGTTGTGCACGCACGATCCAGCCGGCTTAACGCTCTTCCGCGTCAGCCGCGCTTGCGCTGAGAGGGTGGCTTAAACTCCACGACCTCGTGCTGGTCGCACGGATCAGGTGGCTCATTTTTTTTCACGATTAGCTCAAGCTCGAGAGCCTCGAAGGCGAGCTCATCCGCCATGCGCTTAAACAGCTCGCGCTTTTCCATGTCCGTCCCCCGCTGACTCATCAGCGCAAACTCTCTGGCGTCAGCGCGGACCTTTTCCAAACGTCGTCGGAGGTCCTTCATGTGTGCCGGCTCAGCTTCTAAACTTATCCTCGGCCCGAAGGATCAGTTCGCTTGTTCCGATCGCCCGGGAGTCAACTGCCGAAACTGGATATTGGTTCTATGCGGATCGCCAAATTCGCCGCTCATCATGCTGCGATATCTAGCCACGCTCTGATGAGCCATCCCTGTCCGGCTCTCGCCGGATGCATAGAACTACCATACCTGAAAGGGCATGAATGTTCGAAAGCGCACAGACGCGATTGTTGCGCCGGACTAGGCTTGTGAGCGATCCCGGACGCTCGCGAAGCGCTCGGGGCCCAATGGCCTCGGGGGGATGCCAATGTGCCGGCTGTGCTGAAGCGGCTCCGTCCGCGAACGCAGTGCTGCCGGCTGCGTGCCGGGCATGAGGCAGGAGCAAGCTCGGCAGATTTCAGATCAAACGATGGTCGTTCTCGTGCGTACATTCCTTCTCATTGTGGGAATATGGCTACTGGTGAATGTTCTGTTCGTTGTAGTTGTCCTGCCCACGCGCAGACCGGCACCTACTCGGCGAGCAGGAACTCCATCTCCGGTGACGATCAACACGACGGCCCGTCGATCGGACGATCACGACCCACCACTCCCGCGGCGCGGGATGACGCCGGTTGCAATCAGAGTTCTTTTCGTCGTCCTCCTCCTTCCAGTCCTTCGAGCGTGGAATGCGGTTAGGCGGCACTTCAGAGGGCGCCACGACTAGACGCGGGCCATCGCGCGCTCGAGATTCTCGTCGATGTCTTCACTGCGCCGCGGGCCCCCCGAGCGATTCAGCGAGACCCATCAGCCAGATCGCCAGCGCGCTCGCTATGCCATGCCTCCAAGCATGGTATGACCCGCGTTCGAGCGATGATGTGAAGAGCTCAGAGCCCCAGGGGGTAGCAGCCGGCGCCCGCATTCCATCCCAAAATGCCGCAATCGGTGCTCAATTTGTCTGCCGCTTTTGGGCTGAGGCCTGATCGATCAGGAAATCGTGCAAATCTCGGCCGCCTCGAAGCTGCGGCCGCAGCCATCGAGGCAGCCTGCCGCGACCCGACCATGTCTCCGCCGGGTTCTTCGGATTGCGATATTTGGGACGAACGGGCGGGTATGGACGGCGCTTACGATTGAACCGCGTGGCCTCGTTGGCCAGTCCAATCCTGTGGAGCCTTTCCTCCAAATGTGCTTTTTGCACCAACATTTTCTGAGTGAGTTTGGCGGCGACCTCTTGGTGAAGTATCCAGAGTTCGTCAACGGAGAGCGAATTGAAATGCGCGGTGTTCATGGCTTCATCCGAATCTTGGGCAGAAGGCCCAGGCAGACAAGTCGGGAATCCGGGAGCAGACAAGCCGTCAGTTAAATATTGATCGTGCAATCCACATTTAAATGCCAGGGGTAGCAGGGAGAAAGGCGCGACAGTGGTAATATCGTGGCGGAGTGTTTAATTTCCTGCGAGGGGTATCCACGTATCGTGACATCCACAAGCTCCCCCTCGGCCAGTTGCGCGCTTTCGTGTTGGGGAACGAGCGCAATGATGGCGGGCGACGGCGCCGCGGATCGCGGGCGGGAGTGAGGCCCGGCGCAATTCAGGTGGCTCGATGAATCGATCGCGCTGCCCCGTGTTGCACCCCTGGAGTGCCGGACCGGCATATTAATTAGGTAGCCAAGACTACAATTAATTCATCGCGCTGCCCGATTTAAGCCCCATGGGAGCCGTTGTCGCCGCTAAGGCTCGAGCGGGGGTAAGGGCGCACCCGGGAGTTCTCGATGTCCGGTCATTTGCGATTGTACTTCGCCAGTTTGGTCCTTGTCGGAGGTTTTTCGGCGGGGCCTGCGTCTTCCGATCCTCTTGCCGATTTCTTCAATACTGCTAGGTCCCAACCCACGGTAACCTCTCCGCCGCAAGCCGAATGCGTGCCGCGTCCGGGTACCTCGATCACTGGTGGACAGCATTGGGTCTACCGGACGGACGGTCGCCGCAAATGCTGGTTCCTGGCCGAGGGCATCGCGACGGTGAAGAAGCCCATTCGGGCGCGCGTGGCCAAAGACCGCAGCGCCAGTTTGGACGAAAACGGGACGAGGCGGAGCGCGGTCGTTGATGCGCGCGCGGAGTTGCTGCGCTCAACACCGCCCGAGCAATCTCAGCCGCCTGTACCCGAAATGAAGGTAGCTGATGCCGATTCCAGTCTCGGCACGGGCCCCGCCCTGATGTCGGCGGCCCCCATTGTCGATCTTCCCAACCAGCTCACGCCCGAACACTCCGCGCCGGGCCAAGTCGACGCTGGGCAGCTTCTCGCCGCCGCGCCCGCCGATTCACCTCAAGATATGCCGCTGGGGGCGCGCACTGCAGAGGCGCGCGACGAAGCGCGCAACTGGACGGCCTGGTTTGGTGTGCTGCTGATGACGCTTGGTGGCCTCTCGCTCTTAAGCTCGAGCCGCACGCTTCGGCACGCGTGGAGATTGCGCCACTGAGGTAGCTTAGATACGAGGTACAGCCGCCGCGCGATCGGTGGATTCCACGAGCTGATATAGCCGGACTGCAACACGTACATAGGTTCCGTGCGCCACACCTAGTTTGGCAGTGCCTAGACGAGCATTCGAGTACGATGACGGTCGCCTTTGGGATCGGACTGCACTATGCGGTACAAGGTGTTCGTGGTGGACGGCAGCCGGCAGGTGATCTGCGCTGCAAAGCTCGACTGCATTGACGAGCAGGCGGCGAGACGCCGAGCCGAGCAAATGCATGACGAGCACGACGTTGAGCTTTGGGAAGGCAATCGACTCGTTGCGGTGTTCCGAAGTGCAACGTCGAATGAAAGCCGGAGCTAACGCGCGATCCTGAATAGACGGTCTCGCCGCCGAGTTAGTTCGAGCGTTGCGAGGCACCCCGGCCTGGTGGTTGCCGACATGTCGCAGCGACGTCGTCGCCGAGGCTCACCACTGCGGGGATGAAGGCGCCAGTCCTCGTCAAATAGTGGCAGATGCAAGGAAGGCGGGCAATCCGTACATCGAATCGCGCGAATGAGCCAACGCGGGTCAACCTTCGGACCCGGCAAGTCTCTAAACGGCTTTCGCTCTGCCGCTCGGTTTGGTACGCCGTCTTCTGCCGATTGTTCTTGCTTCTACATGTCGGAGCTTACTCCGAAGCTTCTCCACCTCTCTAAGCTCCTCCAGAAGTGCCTGGTGCCGTTCGCTCAGAACAGCACTAGAAAAAAGCTGACGCGTACTCGACATCATATGCCTCAGAAAATGACTTGGAGTAAGAAGTCGACGAAAAGCGAAAGACAAAGACGCCGGACCGAAGCTCAATGAGCTAAAGCCGCAGCCGCCAGATGCTCCCAGTACTCTGCCTCTGCAAGCAGTTTCCAGCTTCTCTCAGGTTGGAGTGCGGCAGTCTGTCGGCAAAGCAAAGCCATTGCACGAAAGCGGCGGGCAGCTTCCATTTCAACCTCCCATGTTTTCCCCAAACATATTTTTCAATTTCGCGATGGAGTCATCATGATTATATACAATAATCAAATTTCTTATTTAATGGCGGTCTATTTGGTTCCCTATGTGGGCTGAACGGGAACTGGTTTCAGTTTAAGCTTCACATCGTTTCGAATGCTTGCTCGCCGGGGCCCTGTTGCGCGGTAAAGCGAACGAGAAACTTGCGCGGGACGGCAACACGAGATGCGAAGCTTCGCGTGCGAGCATCGCAATGTCAGAAATCCCAACCGAGGACCTTGTCGCCGCACTCCAGGACACTTGCGCCGGCTACCGAGCCATAACCCAGCCATTGGGATTGCGTCAGCGGTCTGCTCTCACGCTCTGGAACGTGCGCTCGGGCGACAAGGACGGCTACGCTGACCCGATAAGGATGACCCGCAACACATTGAAAGCTCAAGTTCGCCGCTTCACGGCCGGTGGGCCTGGATCGCGTCGGGTGCGCAAATTAATGATCGCAGGTTGGCGCAAAGTATTGCGCGACGGTTGCTTTCATGCCCCGTCTTCGCGGATAGGGGTGAGTTTCGGCTCCCGCGGGCTCGCTGCGACTGCCGATCCACGCGAGGCAAAGATCACCTCGCGGACCGAGTGCATCTTGAGAAAAGCCGTAAAATTCCGGTCGCCTCGCAGGAGGGGCGCAAGAGCCTCCTTGTTGTTGATTTCGATGCATTAATTATTAAATATGGTGGATAAATAAATAAATGGACTTGAGCTTTAATTTAAAATAGGTTTGATTTAATCTGGAGTGATTGATCGTGGCGCTTCTTGATCACGGTTGTCGCTTCTGAAGCCGCGAATATTGCAGAATCATAATTGCCAAAACGGGGGCGGCCGAGCGCCGGCCACGATGGGCAGGGGAACCGCTAGATCGTTCGCGTAACTTGGCAGGGATTGTCGCTGGGGCGGACTTATCGCCGTCCGAGCAAGCGCTACCAATTTGCGTGAATTGATTTTGCGGCGACGCTCTCTGCTCTGCATTGGCAGACGAGGGTTGCGAATGACGTGCACGCATTTTGTAGCAATGTTCACTCGGGCTCGGGCAATTTCGAATTCTTCTCCGTCAGTTTGCGATCTCTCGATCCAGCCAGGTTTGCGGTTTGCAAACATGGCGGCTGCCAGGCGCGCGATCATGCACGCGACATCCGCTCGCAAGCTCGGAGCGACTCCAGCCCCAAACTGGCTTGAGCGGCACATGTTCTGTTTGCACATTTTCGAAGCGCTGAGCAGGACGGCTGGCCTGCTGAGCAGCTCGGCATTTTTCTTCAGCAGCATAAGCCAGGCAACGGCCGATCATCCCAGCGCCATTGTGCAATTTGTGCCGGTCCGTGAATGCGGACGGCGCATCACCCAGAGGATTTAAGCTATGGCGACGCAGACAACGGGCGGCGGCAGCACGGTTTCGTTCGGCAATACTCCGCAAGCCAACACGGACAGTTTCTCGTTTACGGAAGACGCCAGCAACATTCTCATCTTGAACGTACTGGCAAATGACCTTGGGGGCGCGGCCAAGACGCTGTTCTCCCTGGACAATGGAACGAGCTCCTCCGCGTCCACCAAGAACTACGCACCGGCGGACTTGCTGGTCAAAGATGTAGCGTACAGCAGTGATGCCGCTGGAATGGCCGCAACCGGTGACCGCAGCGCCCTCGGCGCACGCATCTGGATCGAAGCGGACGGCACCGTTCATTACGACAAGGGCGACATCAACGTTCAGCTTCAGGCGCTGGCGACCGGGCAAACGCTGACCGACACATTCACCTACGCGATCCAGCTGGGCAATGGCACGCTCAGTTGGGCGACCGTGACACTCCAGTTCAACGGCGCAAACGACTCGGTCTTCATCACGTCAAGTCCGCAAAGCGGCTCGGTGGTAGAAGACGCGAATGCCACACCCGATCTCTCGGATTCGCAGGGCGCGGCCGGCACTATCAGTTTCAACGACGCCGATCTCAGCGACACGCATTCGGCCTCGTTCGCGGCAGCCTCTTCCAACACTACTTCGCTCGGCGCCTTCTCGCTCGATCCTGTCAACGAGGCGGCCAATTCCGCCAACGGCGCGGTGCAGTGGCACTACAATTTGAACAACGCGGCTGCGCAACACCTCGCTGCGGGCCAGACCGTCACCGAGAGCTTCGTGGTGACGATCAATGACGGCCATGGCTCAACAGCCACCCAGACGGTGACGGTCACGATCACCGGCACCAATGATGCTGCCACGGTCTCTTCCGAGGCGAAGTCCGTCACCGAGGGTAATGCCGCCTCCGCGCTCAACACGAGCGGCCAACTCACCATCACCGACCCGGATACGGGCCAGGCCCATGTCGTGGCGCAATCGAACGCCCATGGGACCTACGGTGACTTCACGATCGATGCCAACGGCGCCTGGAGCTACACCGGCAACGGCGCCCACGACGAGCTCACGGCCGGCCAGCAGGTCCAGGACCAGTTCACGGTGACCAGCCAGGATGGCACCGCGAGCGGCACGGTGACGGTGACTATCACCGGCACCAATGATGCGGCCACGGTCTCGTCGGACTCGAAGTCCGTCACGGAAGGCAACACTGCCGCCGCATTGAACACCTCCGGCCAGCTCAGCATCACCGACCCGGATACGGGCCAGGCCCATGTCGTCGCACAGACCAACGCGCACGGGACCTATGGCGACTTCACGATCGATGCCAACGGGACCTGGAGCTACACCGGCAATGGTGCCCACGATGAGCTCACCGCCGGCCAGCAGGTGCAGGATCAGTTCACGGTGACCAGTCAGGACGGCACCGCGAGCGGCATCGTCACAGTGACAATCACCGGCAGCAACGATGCGGCGACGGTCTCGTCGGACTCGAAGTCCGTCACGGAAGGCGACACCGCGGCGGCGCTGAACACCAGCGGTCAGCTGACGATCGTGGATCCCGACACGGGCGAAGCCCATGTCGTCGCGCAGACC
>NZ_JALBGZ010000059.1:0-16633 GCF_023006515.1 Bradyrhizobium sp. PRIMUS42 | reverse complement strand
CTCGCCGCCATCATCGCGCGCAATGCGCCGCTCGGCATCCAGGTCACCAAGGAGGCGGCGGCCAAGTACGTCGAAGGCGGCGAGGCGGCGGCGATCGCCTTCATCCCCGAGATTCGCGCCCGCGTGCTCGGCAGCGTGGACGCGAAGGAAGGCATTCAATCCTTCATCGAGCGTCGTGCGGCCGTCTTCCAGGGGCGTTGAACTAGCCCAGCTTCGACAGGATCTCCAGCGTCGCGGCGTCGCGCTCGCCTGCGAAATAGCGGGCGAGCGCCTCGCCGAAAATCGGCTCATCGGACACCGCACTGAACAGCGTCATCGACGAGCGGAATTTGGCGTCATCGGGCGCGCCGAGGATGGCGTTGATGGTACGCCCCTCGACGGCGCGCACGAGGCGGGTGCATTCGACCAAACGCGGGCCGAGGACCGGGTGGGCGAGATAGGCCTTCGCCTCCGCGCGGGAGCTGATGGCGTAGCGCTGCGACATGGCGCTGAAGCCGAGGCCTGCGATTTGCGGGAAGACGAACCACATCCAGTGGCTCCGCTTCCGCCCTCGGGTCAGCTCCCCCTGGACGTCGCGAAAGACCGGGTTCTGGGCCCGGACAAACCGGTCTAGATCGAAAGGATCGGTCATTGGATACCTCGGGATGCCCAGTCGGACCCTTGCCGGCCGCGATTATGCCTAACTTTTGGCTCCCAATGTGGTAGCTGGTATAGAGTCTCCGGGTGGGGGTTGGGCCCCCCGGGGGTCGATTTGGGGATCTGATGGTTTCCGACGCAGGGCACGCCGAGAGGCTGTTGTCGCGCCGCCGTATCGGGCGGGCCGAGCGCGTTTTGCTGTCCCTGGCTGCCGTCGCGTTGGCGCTGGGCGCCGCCGCCTGGGTCGCGGACATCGGGGATTCGAATCTGGGCGCTTCGAGCCAGCTGGTCTCCGCCGCGCTGCCGCCGAGCAATACGCCGTCTTTCGAAGATCGTTTCGCTTCGGCGTCCGGCAATCCGCCGGCCCGGGACCTCGGCCTGCGGACATTGGAGCGTTCCGCCCTGAATGCGGTCCAGCTCAAGCTTCGCGACGCCAAGGCGATGCTAGCCCAGAAGCTGCAGGGCGACGACTGGCGTTCGACCCTGACCGACGACGACCGGTCCGTGACCGAGGAGGCGAGACCCTCACAGCGCGCCGACACCGTTCCGATGCCGCGCTCGCGCCCTGTCCAGGCCGATTTCGCATCCCAAGTCGCCTCGAGCCAGGCCTATGCCGACACCAGTCCCAGGGTCGACAACCGCAGCTTCTTCGAAAGATTCACCGACAAGATCAGGCTGGCCTCGCTGACACCCGGCGATGGCCTGCTCGGCAGGGCACCGGATCTCGGCGCCCTCGGCTACGATTCGCGTACGGCGGTCTATGACATCAAGGCCAAGGCGCTTTACCTGCCGAGCGGCGTGGCGCTGGAGGCCCATTCAGGCCTGGGCGCGCTGATGGACGATCCCGACCATGTCGATCGGCGGATGGTCGGCGCGACGCCGCCGGCGACCTATGATCTGAAGCCGCGCGAAAAACTATTTCACGGCGTCCGTGCGCTGCGTATGACCCCGGCCGAAGGCACTAGCGCGCTTGGCCGCGTCGGTCTGCTCACGCACAACTACATGCTCGGGCCGCGCGGCGATTCCAACGGCTGCGTTTCGATCAAGGACTATGATCGTTTCCTCAAAGCTTACGACAATGGCGAGTTCAACCGTCTTGTCGTGGTGCCGAGCCTGAGCGGATCGGCGACCGCCTCGCAGCGCGCGAGCACCGACTCCTGATATTCGCCTGCTGCGGCGGGGCTGCCGTTTCCCCTTCGTTAAGCCGTCATCGTCCAGAAGCAGCCCATGAGTGATCCAACAAATTCCGAGACCCCGCTGCGCACGACGTTCAAGATCAAGTTGAACGGTGACACGCTGGCGATCGCGACTGTCGGCCAGGCCTATCAATTCCTCACCAACTTCAAGTCGGTCGAGTGGATGGAATTCCGCTCCCTGCATGAGGACGCCGTCGCGGCCCTGGAAGGCGCGGCCGGTAACGCGATGCTGGCGGTGCAGGCGACCAACGCCGTGCGCGCGCTGTTCGTCAGCGCGAAGCTGCTCTGACGCGGTGCCCCGCGTGATGGGACCCGTGTCCCGGACGCGCTGCAGCGCTCTTGCGCTGCTGCGCAGAGCCGGGACCTAGAGCAACACGGTACACTGCGGAAGCATGAGCCCAGCACTGCAGCGCACCGCTGAAGAAGCGATGCGCTGCATCCGGAGCATGAGCGGAGTGGCGACGATCAGTGCCCGTGGTTGCCGTGCCCGTCGTCGTCGTCGTGGTAGTCATGATCCCCGCCGGGCCTGAAGCCCGCGTCGATGCAGGCGAAATTGCCGGCGTCGTTGGTCAGGCCGCTGCCCTTGTAGGCGGCAATCTTCGGATAGACGCAGAGCGGCCGCGTGCCACTGGCCGGGAAGTTGATGGCAATGCGCGGATCGAACAGCCCGCCCGCCGGATAGGGCGAGGTCGCGTTGGTATTGGCCGCGACGATGCGCTCCGGCGCGATGCCTCTCTCGACCCAGTCGGTGATGGCCTTGAGTTCGTTGCCGGCGAAGTTCGCCGTGGCCGCGCCGCCGCCGCAATGGGCCATGTTCGGCACCATGAACAGCCGCGCGAAATCCTCGGCGCGTCCTCCCATGCGCCGGTCCATGCCGCGATACCAGCGGGCGATCGCGGCGCCGGAGAAGATGCCGTCATTGACGGAGGAGGAGATGATCAACTTGCCGCCGCGTGCCCTGAACGGACGTAGATCGCTCGAGGTCGCGGCCATGAAGTCCATGCTGCTTTCGGGATAGGCCGCCGTCTTGGTGAAGATCTTCGGTGCGTCTGTGTCGAAGTTGAATTTGAACACGAAGGCTTCCTGGCCGTTCGGCCCGTTGACGGGCGTGACGACCGGCGGCGTCTGGAAGATCATCGGGATCGCGCCTGCGCCGAGCGTCAGGTTGATCGCGGTGTTGACACCAGGCACCGGGGCGGTGACGACGTTCCACAACTGCCAGCCCGCGCCCGGCGCGGTCGGCGGCGTCCAGATGCCGGCATCCCAGAACCAGTTCGAATAGAGCCGCTGGCCCTTCGAGTTGACCGGCCCGGCATAGATCTTCTTGAGTGCGTTCACTTGCGCGGGGGTGAGGCAGGTGCCGCCATGCGGGGTGCTGCCGTGCGAGCCGGTGCCGCAGGTGTAAGAAGCAAGAGCCGGATACACCTTCTTCGCGGTGCAGGCGTGATAATTGTCGATGATGCCGTCGACCAGACCATCGAGTGCGTCGCAGGCACTCAGGATCGCGGCTGAGGCCACCTGAAGATCCTGCACAGGAAACGTGTCGGGAATGAACGGCTGTCCATTGACGTCGTTGCTGGTCGCCAGCGTGCCGAGCACCTGCTCGTTCCAGGCCTCCGCAAGGCCCGCCTGCGGCAGGTTGAAGCCGGGATTTTGCGAGATGACGCCGTCGAACAGCCAGGGGAAGCGCTGCGACGCCATCATGGCGTCACGGCCGCCGTTCGAGCAGCCCATGATGTAGGAAAAGACGGTGTCGAGGCCGTAGAAATAGGAGATGATCTGCTTGGAGATCGTCGCGGTCTTCTCGATGCCGTTGTAGCCGTAGTCCCTGCGTGCTTGCGCGTCGATCGCGAAATGCGCGGAGCCGCCGGCATTGACATCGTCATCCTGATGTCCGCCCACGACATTGTTGGGGTTGTCTTCGTGGCCGCCGTCATTGGCCGCGACAGCCCAGCCCTGGCCGAGCTCGGTGCCGGCAGCGCCTTGCGGATCGGCGTTGAGGCTGCCGTCGGTACCGCCGCCACCCATCATCTCGAAACGGCCATGCCAGGTGTTGGGCAGGTTGAGCGCGAAGCCGATGCCGTAGGTGAAATGGTTGGGATCCTGCGTCGAGACGCGCTTGTTGATGATGCCGATCACGTTGCAATAGCCGGACTTCTGCGTCGCGCTCAGGATCTGCGTGTTCGGCAGCGTGAGGCCGGTGAGCGCCGTGCAGGACGCGCGCGGCGCGACGCCACTCGGCGGAAATCCGTGCGCAATAGCCTGCGTGCCGAGAACGGCACAGCCGGCCATGATGGTCGATGCGAGAAATAGGCGTTTCATGTCAGTCCCTCCCGGTTTCATCAATGATGGTCGAACGAGCGCCCCCACGAGCGCGTGTTCGTTCGGTGGTGTCGTTGGCAATGTCGTAGCCGGCGCAGGGATGAAGGTGCGGTCGCCGGGCGCGGCCGTGCGATGTGGCACACGCAACGCGTTGATGCGTGCTGCACGGTCGGCCGGACCGCGATGCATGAGCGCACGCAGCTCGGCGCCCATCTGTGATGGAAGCACGACGTCATCCCCCTTTGGCCCCGCTCGTATGGCGGCGGGCGTTCACGATCCTAGGGCGGGCGATGTTGCCGTGTCAACATGACGCGGCGCGCGAGTGCGCTGCGCAACCTGCCGTAGAAGCTGTACTCGCGAAGCGCGCGATCTCCGCCCGGCTTCTCGATCGGGCCCGGCTGCGATAGGCTCGACATGCGAATCCCGGATGGCCGGGACGGATACCGCTGCGTGAAAGATCGTCGTCGATGGAGCCGAAGAAGACGGGCGTCAGGAAGCGATCGTCCAAGGGCGCGCCGCGCAGGGCGCCTGTTGGAAAGCCGCTGCGGTCCGCGCCGCGCGATGTAGCGGCTGCAAAGCCCGCCCGGCCGAAGCTGCTCGCCTCCGACGATCTGTCCCGTTCGCTCGGCTATCGCATCCGGCGGGCCCAGCTCTGGGTCTTCAAGGATGTCAGCCGGCGGCTCGCCGCCTTCGATATCAGCCCGGCGCAGTTCTCCGTGCTGTCAGTGATCGAGGCCAATCCGGGCGTCAATCAGCTCGCCATTGCGCAATCCCTGTCGATCGAGCGGGCCGGGCTCGGGCGGCTGGTGGATCATCTGGAGCGGCGGGGCCTGGTGCAGCGTTCGGCCTCCGCGATCAACCGCCGTTACTATGTGCTGTATCTGACGCCGGCCGGGGGGACGCTGCTGGGCCGCTTGCGCCCGGCGATTGCCGAGAGCGAGAAGATGCTTGCGGCCAAGATCGGAGCGCGCGCGTTCAAGGAATTACAGCGGGCGCTCGCGGTCTTTCTCCAGGAGACCTGAGGCGCTTTCGGCAAGTCCTTGGTTCGGTGCGCCGTTTTGGCGGCCGATGGCCGCGGCGCCATGCGTTCTCGCAGCTTGAACTCCGCACGAGGAACAGGCAAACGGTCCGCCAAGTCCGTGGCCAAGCCGGTTCACAGAGCCATCCGTTTCGAAGCTGACATCAAGGGAGAACCCCCATCATGAAACGCCGTACATTCCTCAGGGGCGGCGCGGTCGCCGGCGCGACGACGCTGGTTGCTGCACCCGCGATCGCGCAGAGCGCGCCCGAGATCAAATGGCGCCTGACCTCGAGCTTCCCGAAGTCGCTCGACACCATCTACGGGACGGCGCAGACCTTCGCGAAATATATTGCCGAGGCCACCGACAACAAATTCCAGATCCAGACCTTTGGCGCCGGCGAGATCGTTCCGGGCTTGCAGGCGCTCGACGCCGTCAGCACCTCCTCGGTGGAGATGGCGCAGACCCCGCTCTATTTCTACATCGGCAAGGAGCCGGCGCTGGCCTATGCCACCGGCGCGCCCTTCGGCATGAACCATCGGCATCAGGAATCGTGGTGGCACTTCGGCGGCGGCGCCGACCTCACCAATGAGGCGCTGAAACCGTTCAAGGCGCACGCGATCCTGTGCGGCAATTCCGGCACCCAGATGGGCGGCTGGTTCCGCAAGGAGATCAAGACCGTCGACGACCTCAAGGGCCTCAAATTCCGCATCGCCGGCATGGGCGGCCATGTGCTGGCAAGGCTCGGGGTCGTCCCGCAGCAGATCGCGGGCGGCGACATCTATCCGGCGCTGGAGAAGGGCACGATCGACGCGGTCGAGTTCGTCGGTCCCTATGACGACGAGAAGCTCGGCTTCCAGAAAGTAGCCAAATACTACTACTTCCCCGGCTGGTGGGAAGGCGGCGCCATGCTGCACATGATCGTCAACGACGAGAAATGGGCCTCGCTGCCCAAGCAGTACCAGGCGATCGTCAACCAGGCGGGCGCGGCGGCCGGCGCCTGGATGCTCGAGAAATACGACAGCGTGAATCCGGCAGCGCTCAAGCGGCTGCTCGCCAACGGTGCGGAGCTGAGGGCGTTCCCGCAGCCGGTGCTGGAGGCCTGCTACAACGCGACCCAGGAGCATCTGAACGA
The DNA here is from genome assembly GCF_023006515.1 of Bradyrhizobium sp. PRIMUS42. Taxonomy (NCBI): domain Bacteria; kingdom Pseudomonadati; phylum Pseudomonadota; class Alphaproteobacteria; order Hyphomicrobiales; family Nitrobacteraceae; genus Bradyrhizobium; species Bradyrhizobium sp. PRIMUS42. Next base: position 10,325 of record NZ_JALBGZ010000059.1, on the reverse strand, counting down.
GCTCGCCGCCAAGAGCGAGCTGTTCAAGCGGACCAAGGACAGCCACGACGCGTATATGAAGGAGCTGCTGTTCTATACGCAGATCGCGGAGAATTTTTACGACAACTACCTGCTCAGCAAGATGCGCAACAAGAGCTGAGCGCGAGGCGCGGGCGCGGAGTTTACGCCGCGCCCGGCTCTCGTAGGGTGGGAAAAGGCGCACTTGCGCCGTGCCCACGTTCTCTCGCTTCACTGGCAATGGTGGGCACGCTTCGCTTTGCCCACCCTACGACACCTATCGTGTGGCCGTCTTACGCCGTACCCAATCCCAGCTTCGCATAAATCCGCCTTGCATAGGCGCCGAATGCGTCCGTGGTCTTCAGCGGCAGGTCGCGCGGGAAGGGCAGGTCGATCGGGAAGTAGTCGGCCATCTTCGCAGGTCCCGCGGTCAGCACGGCGCAATGCGAGGACAGGAACACGGCTTCCTGGATCGAGTGGGTGACGAAGATGATGGTCTTGCCGCTCTCGCGCCAGATCCGCAGCATCTCAAGATTCATCTGCTCGCGCGTCAGCGCATCCAGCGCGCCGAACGGTTCGTCCATCAGGATCAGCTTGGGGTCGTGGATGAAGGCGCGCGCGATCGCGGTGCGCTGCTGCATGCCGCCGGACAGCTGCTGCGGATATTTCTGCTCATAGCCGGCGAGCCCGACCAGGTTGAGCAGATCGCGCGCCCGTTCGCGCGCGGCCTTCATCGGCAGGCCGACGATTTCGGCCGGCAAGAGCACGTTGTCTAGGATGGTGCGCCATTTCAGCAGCAGTGCCTGCTGGAACACCATGCCGATGTCGCGGGTCGGATCGAACGGGCTGTTGGCATTGCCGATTGTCACGGTACCGCCGTCGGCATCATGCAGGCCGGCCAAAATCTTCATCACCGTCGTCTTGCCGCAGCCGGACGGGCCGACCAGCGAGACCAACTCACCTTCCTGCACGTCCATGGTGACGTCGGACACCGCGAGAAACTCCGTGCCGCCGCTGCGATAGACCTTGCGGACGCCTTGCAGGCTGATGAAGGGGGCCGCGATCATGCCAGCCATTTATTCAGGTTGGCGGCGACGAAGGCATCGTCGCTGAGGTCGGCGTGCTCACGGGTCACGCGATCGATCTCCTCCTTCTGGCCGAGGCTGAGGCCCTCGTTCGGATCGAGGCACCACAGGCCCTGCATCAGACCTTGGCGCCGCAGCACCTCGTGGCAGCCGGCGATGCAGCCGTGGAAATTATTGGCGACGTCGAAGAAGGCGCTGTTGCAGTCGGTGACGCGGGCATCGAGCGCCAGCAGGTCCGCGGGCACGCTGTCCTTGTGCCGAGCCGCCTTGCAGCGCTCGAACTGCTTGATAGCACTCGCTGTCCACACCGACCAATGGCCGAGCAGGCCACCCTTGAAGTAGGTGCGGGTCGTGACGCCGTTCTCGCGCAGATCGAAGGGCAACGTCAGGTCGAGCAGGATGTGATCGTCATTGCCGCTGTAGAGCGCAACGCGGTCGAGGGCGCCAGCCGCCGCGACACCGCGCAGCACGTCGAGGGTGCGATAACGGTTGAACGGCGCGATCTTGATCGCAATGACATTGTCGATCGAGGCAAAGCGCTGCCAGAAGCGGCTCGACAGGATGACGCCGCCGACGGCTGGCTGGAGATAGAAGCCGATCAGCGGGATTTCGGCGGCGACCGCCGTGCAGTGGGCGATGATCTCGTCCTCGGACGCGCTCTTCATCGCGGCGAGGCTGAGCAGCCCGGCGTGATAGCCGATGTCGCGCGCGGTGCGGGCTTCTGCGGTTGCCTGGCGGGTTGGGCCGGCAAGGCCTGCGACCATTGCCAGCGGACGCTTGGTCCATTGTGCTGCTGTCTCGGCGGCGAGCTCGAGCACGGGGCGGTAGAGGCCGACATCGCGGATGGCGAACTGCGTGGTGTGCACCCCAACGGCAAGGCCGCCTGAGCCCGCGTCGATGTAATAGCGTGTCAGCGCGCGCTGGTGCGTCTTGTCGAGCTGGCGCTCGGCGGTGAGCGCGAGGGGATGCGCCGGCAGCACGGTGCCGTCGGCGATCAGCTTGCGGATGTCGCTCTTGATCTGGCTGTGGTGCATGATGTCCTATCCGAATTCGGGGCCGGCGACGGCGAATGGCATTTCCTCACCCGTGACGGTGGCGGGCCCGAACCGCATGCGCTGGAACGGGCGTTCGATGGTCCAGCCACCCGCGGTCAATCCATCCAGGAACGCGCCTTGCGAGGCGACGGCGTCGAGCAGGAGCGGACTGGTCTCGGAGCGCACGATCGCGTCAACCAAGGCCAGAGCTGCCGCGGCGTCGTCGGCAAACAACGGGCCGATATGGCGGGCGGTTCTGCCGTCGCGAACCAGCGCGATGGCGCCGTTCGCGGCGACGATGCGCGAGCCGTAGCGCTGTGCGAAGGCGGAGAGGAGGGCGGTCCGGTCGAAACCTGTGGCCCGCCGGTCCCGCATACGAAGCGCATCGAGCGTTGCGGATGACGATGGCGGCGCTTCGGCTCGCGCAGGCTTTACCAGCTTCAGGCGGCGCAATTGCAGCGTCGGCGTGAACCCCAATGGCCCGTAGACGGCAGCGCCGTCGGGCGTGGCGTCAAGCCAGCTCGTCAGGCCGTTCTGACGCGCCGTCTCCAGGCAGGCATCGACGAGACGCGTTGCCAGGCCACGGCGGCGATGCGGGCCTGATACCAGCACCATGCTGATCCAGGCGTTGTTGCCGGAATAGGGCAGCAGGGCTGCGGTGGCGACAAGTCGCGCACCGTCACGAATGCCGAACACCACGCCTTCACGCAGGAAGACGCGCCAATCGTCCGCGGTCTGGTTCCAGTGCGCCTCCGTCGACAGTACCAGCCCGGCCAGCGCGTCGTCGACGCCGAGCTTGAGGATGGGCGGGGCGTCAGTAGCGGCCATCGCGCACCTCGTATTTGGTGGGCTTGCCGAGGCTCGGCATCGCGCGCGAGACCCAATCCGCGGTCCAGGCGATCAGCTGATCGGTGTCGACGACCGGAAGGCCGAACAGCTCGACCGCCTTAGACGTGTCGGTCAGCCACGCCGTCGGCTCCTCCTTGCCGGTCAGCATCGGCGCGCGGCCGAACCTCGCGCCGAATTTTTCGGCGAGACCGCGCACAGCGAGGATCTCGTGACCGCTGACATTGATCGGCGAGGTCGGGGTGGTGCAATGGGCGAGGCAACGCAGCGCCTGCGCGGACGCATCGCCCTGCCAGATGAAATTGACATGGCCCAGGCTGACGTCGATCGGCGTGCCCGTGAGCACTTTTGTGGCGATGTCGTGCAGCACGCCATAACGCATGTCGATCGCGTAATTGAGACGGAACAGCCGCCCCGGCGTTCCGAACTTATGCGAGAAATACTCGAACATCCGCTCGCGACCGACGCAGGATTGCGCGTACTCGCCGGGCGGGTTCGGCGCCATGTCCTCGGTCGAGCCTTTGCCGTCGACAGGGACGAAGGGATAGATGCAGCCGGTCGAGAACGCCACGATGCGCGAGGACGGGAAGGCCTGGGCCACCAGAGCGGGCACGTGCGCATTCATCGCCCAGGTCAGCGACAGATCGCCCTCGGCGCCGAATTTTCTACCGGCCATGAAGACGATGTTCGGCGCTTTCGGCAGCGATTGGATCGCGCGCTCGTCCATCAGGTCGCAATTGATGGTTTCGACCCCACGCGCGTGCAGCCAGTCCTTCACGCCGGCGTCGCTGAAGCGGGCCACGCCGATGATCCGGCGATCCGGCGCGGCGGCCTTCGCCAACCCTGCCAGCGTCGGGCCCATCTTGCCGGCGACGCCGAGGATCATGATGTCGCCGTCGACCTTGGCGAGGTCGTCGATCAGCGCCTGGCTCGGCCGGCACAGGAGATCGTCGAGCGCAGCGATATCGGGGATGGTCTTCGGCAGCGTCTGGTGTGTGAGCAGCATGGATTTGGTCCTTAGGTCTGCCGTTGTCAGGTCTGTCGTTGTCAGGTCTGTCTTGCGTCGCCGACCACGAACATGCGTTCGAGGGCGAGCACCAGGCCGTAGAGAGCGACGCCCAGCAGCGTGAGCAGCACGACCGCCATCACCATCGCGGGCGTGTCGAGCGAAGACTGCACCTGGATCATGAGGTAGCCGAGCCCGCGCTCGGAGGCGATGAACTCGCCGACGATGGCGCCGGCGACCGCCAGGATGGCGCCGACCTTCATGCCGGAGAAGATGTAGGGCAGCGATCCCGGCAGCTGGATCTTGCGGAACAGCGTCCAGCGCGAGCCGCGCAGCGATTTGACGAGATCAAGCAGGTCAGGTTCGACCTCGCGCAAGCCCCGCGCGGTGGTGAGCAGGATCGGAAAGAAGCAGATGCTGAAGGCGATCAGGATGTTCGGCACGATGCCGTAGGAGAACCAGACGATGAAGAGCGGGCCAAGCGCGACCTTCGGGATCATGTTCAGCGTCACGAACAGCGGCAGCAGCACGAGGCTGAGCAGCGGCGCCCAGCTGAAGATCACCGCGAGCGCGACGCCGACGAAGGCGCCGAGCGCGAAGCCGCCGAGGATCTCGAGCGCCGTCACCAGCGTGTTGCTGCCCCAGGCATAGCCTGCGGTTCCCAGCGTTTGCACCGTCGCGAGCGGCGAGGGCAGGATGAATTTCGGCACGTGGAAGGCATCGACCGCGACCTGCCAGAGCACGAGCACGGCGAGGTGCACGATCAGGATGATCGCAAAGCTACGCGAGGCGCGTGCGCTGTCTCCTGCCACCGATTGCTCCCTGTTGGCGCGGCGACGATGCCGCAAGTCGCAAGCCTAACCGCCCTCAGGGCAAGTTTCAACCAATTGGTTGATTATGGCCGGAGCGACTGCAACACCAGATCGGCGACGTGCCGGCGGCGGGCGCGGCGCTGGGCGCGGCTCGACAGGTCCTTCCCGAAGATCGCCGACAGCGTCGGCGTGTTGGAGAAGAAGAAATAGCTGAGACCTGCAATGGAGATATAGAGTTGGACCGGATCGATCCCCTTGCGGAACACGCCCGCGCGCACCCCCTCGTTGAGGATGTGGGAGACGCTCTTGACCAGCGGGGAATGCATCGCCTCCAGCCGGGTCGAGCCGCGGACGTGGCGCGCGCCGCCGCGGTTCTCGTCGTTCAACAGCACGATGAAATCAGGGTTTGCGGCCAGATGGTCGAACGAGGCTTCGATCAGCCTGCGGATAGCCTTCTCCGGCGGCAGGCCTTCGAGATTGAGCTTCCGCTCCTGCTCGCGGATGTCCTCATAGACCCATTCGAGCACGGCGAGGTAGAGCGCGTCCTTGTCGCCGAAATAGTGGTAGACGAGCTGCTTGTTGACGCCGGCGCGCTCGGCAATCTCGTCGACGCGGGCGCCGGCAAAGCCGTGGCGGGCGAATTCCAGGCGCGCCGCGGTCAGCAGCTTCTTGCGGGTGGCGACGGGATCGCGGCGCTGCGGCACGGTGTCGCCAGATCGTTTTGCGGGCATTTTCAACCAAACAGTTGACAAGTGGAGGGCGGGCTTGTTGCATTGGTATCCTCACAAGGGGAGAGCGACAAGCCGGGTCGCTGGCATGAGGAGAGATGCGATGAAGCGTTTGCAGGCGGCTGTTGTTGCCCTGGTGCTCGGTTCGCCGGCGGTGCCGGCGTGCGCGGGCGAAGCGGTGAACCTGATCCTCAACTGGACGCCGACGGCCGATCACTCGCCGTATTATTACGCCAAGGCGCAGGGCTGGTACGAGAAGGCGGGCATCGACCTCACCATCGAGACCGGCAAGGGCTCCGGCGTCTCCGCCGCCAAGGTCGGCTCCGGCGGCTCGCCGTTCGGCGTCGCCGATCTCGCCACCATGCTGGTGGCCAAGAGCAAGGGCGCCGACACGGTCGCCGTGATGAGCGTCTATGCCAATACCGGCCAGACCTTCTACTGGCTGAAGAGCCACGGCGTGAACGGTGTGAAGGATTTTGCCGGCCACAAGATCGGCAATCCACCCGGCGATGCCTCGCGCGTGATGTGGCCGGCCTTCGCCAAGGCCGCGGGGCTTGCGCCCGACTCCGTCGGCTTCGTCAATGTCGGACCGACCGCGAAGATCGCGGCACTGAAGAGCCACACCGTCGACATCATCAGCGACTTCTACAACGAGCACGATCTGAAGGTGATCGAGTTCGGGCCCGACCTCGGCCACGTCAACTGGAAGGACATCGGCCTCAATCCTTACGGCAATTCGCTGATCGTCAACGGCGCTTACTTGCAGAAGAATCCGAAGGTGGTCGAAGACTTCGTACGCGTCACGCAGAAAGCCTTTGCGGCCTGCGTCGCCGACGCCACGCCGTGCCTGAAGGCGCTGCTCGACCAGGTCTCCGGTCACGACAAGGAGAACCAGGAGCGCCAATGGGAGCGCATCAAGTTCCTGATGACGGACGAGTTCACCACCACCAAGGGTCTCGGCTGGATCGACGGCGAGCGGATGAAGAAGGATTACGAGCTGGTGCAGACCTATCTCGGCATGGAGAAACCGTTTGACGTCTCGACAGCGTTCACGACGAAGATGCTCGACCCCGCCATCAAGATGGATGCGAGCAAGGTGAGGAAGTAGGGGGCTGCTCTCTCCTCGTCATTGCGAGCGCAGCGACGCAATCCTGAGTCTCCCCGCGGAGGCAACCCGGATTGCTTCGCTGCGCTCGCAATGACATTGTTGGTGCCGCGGGCGCCAATCCGTCATCGTCACCCTCCGCGCAATGGCAAAGCCGTTGTCGCTCGGGGTGGCCGCTTCTTCAGCGGCCCTCGAAGGGCGACGGCCGGCTCGCACCTCGGCGGTGCATCCTTTGAGGCTCCCCGTCCGGTGCTTTGCACCGGACGCCTCGCGCCACCAGCGACAATGGCTTCACCATTGCGCGGGGATGAGGGTGGGGGGCGAGCCCGCCGCTAGAGCCTGTTTGCCAGCCCGGCCAACCCATCCCTCCCCACGTAACCCACGGGAAAATTAACCGGCCGTTAACCATATCCGCCGCATCGTTAACCATTCAATAACAGGGAACGAGTCGGCCGCCATGGAGGCTGCAGTCAAACCTCAACGCCAAATGGTGCGCCTGCGCGGGCGCTCCTACGTGGCCTTCGTGTTCACGCCGACGGTTCCGGTGCAGGACTGGCTGCACGAGATCGACGCCACCATCGCGCGCTCGCCGGGCTTCTTTGCCGGCCGGCCCGTGGTGATCGACCTGTCCTCGGTCGATCTGAGTCAGTCCGGCATCGGCCATCTGCTCACCAGCCTGCAGGACCGCAACATTCGCGTGCTCGGGATCGAGGGCGTGGAGGAGGGGCGGCTGACGCCGTCCATGCCGCCGCTGCTCTCGGGCGGGCGGAGCTGCGTGGTCGAGCCGAGCGCGCCCAAGAAGGCCGATGCGAAGACCGAGGCAAAACCGACCTCGCTGTTGCTCGATAGCCCCGTGCGCTCGGGCCAGACCGTGATCTTCCCGGAAGGCGACGTCACCATTCTGGGCTCGGTCGGCTCCGGTGCGGAGGTCGTTGCCGGCGGCTCCATCCACATCTACGGCGCGCTGCGTGGCCGCGCCATGGCGGGCGTGAACGGTCACACCAGCGCACGCATCTATTGCCAGAAGATCGAGGCCGAACTGCTTGCGATCGATGGCTTTTACCAGACTGCGGACGACATCGACGCCGCCTTGCGCGGTAAGCCGGCGCAGGCCTGGCTGCAGGGGAATACCATGCGAATTACAGCACTGAACTGACCAGCAAAGGAGACATTTCAGATGAGTAAGGTACTGGTCGTGACATCAGGCAAGGGCGGGGTCGGCAAGACCACGACGACCGCCGCGCTGGGGGCTGCGTTGGCGCAGCGCGGCGACAAGGTCGTCGTCGTCGATTTCGACGTCGGCCTGCGCAACCTCGACCTCGTCATGGGGGCTGAACGCCGCGTCGTGTTCGACCTCATCAACGTGGTGCAGGGCGTCGCAAAGCTGCCGCAGGCGCTGATCCGCGACAAGCGGCTGGAAAATCTCTGGCTGCTGCCGGCCTCGCAAACCCGCGACAAGGACGCGTTGACGGAAGAGGGCGTTGGCAAGGTCATCGACGATCTGCGCGGCCGCTTCGACTGGGTGATCTGCGACAGCCCGGCCGGCATCGAGCGCGGCGCCTCCATGGCGATGCGCTTTGCCGACGAGGCCGTGATCGTCACCAATCCGGAAGTCTCCTCGGTGCGCGATTCCGACCGCATCATCGGCATGCTCGATTCCAAGACGGTGCGGGCCGAGAAGGGCGAGCGCGTCGAGAAGCACATTCTCATCACCCGCTACGATGCCTCGCGCGCCGCGCGCGGCGAGATGCTGACCATCGACGACATCCTCGAGATCCTTGCCACGCCCTTGCTCGGCATCATCCCCGAGAGCCAGGACGTATTGAAGGCTTCCAACGTCGGCACGCCGGTGACGCTGTCGAATGCGGACGGCGCACCCGCACGGGCCTATATGGACGCGGCGCGGCGGCTGTGCGGCGACACCGTGCCGATGCAGGTTCCGGCCGAGCGCAAGCGCTTCATGGATCGTCTGCTGCGACGGAGGGCTGCATGAGCATGGGTCTGCTTCGACTTCTCCGCGGCAAGAAGGCCTCTGCACCCGTTGCACGCGAACGGTTGCAGATCCTGCTTGCGCATGAACGCGGCATGCGCGGCCAGCCCGACCTGCTCGGCGTGCTGCGCGAGGAAATTCTCGCCGTCGTGTCCAAGCATGTCACGCTGGATCCGACCAAGGTCATCGTCCGGCTCGAGCGCGGTGACGAGGTGTCGACCCTCGAGGTCGATATCGAGGTGCCCAACGATTTGGAGCGCAAGCGCGTGGCGGTCGCGTAGGGGACGCGACCGACGACGACCCATTTGGGGTGGGTGAGAAGGCGGTCCGCTGGGCATAGCGGGCCGCCTTTGTCGTTCATGTCACTCTCGTTCCCGGGCTTGCCGATGTGATCGACGACGGGCGGAACGGGACTTGCGGCGAAATCGTTGTCGAAGACCGCGGAGAGCCGAGCCACGTCCCGCGGTTTCGTCAGACGGAGAGCGTCCATGATGTCCGAGGTCCAGATTCATACCGTTGCGCGGCAGATGCTCGAACAGCACGGTTTTGCTGCGATCGCGAAGGCCGCCGAGCAGGCCCAGGCCTGCGAGGGCCGCGGCGAGGGCGATGAGGCCAGGGAGTGGCGTCACATCGCCGACGCCATGAAGATCATACGTGGGCCTCACCAGAGCTGACCACCGGATAGGAAGAGCTTCAGCGTTCCTCGCGATCCGGCCCCGGTGACCGGGATCGATGCTGGGTTTGCGGCTGACCGCGCTCGCCTGTCTCCTTGCACGGGAGCTGTTCCCACGATCCGTCCGGCGCCTGCTGATAGGCGCTGCACGAAGACGATGAGGTCGTTTTGTCTTCGGCCTTTTGGGCGTCGGAATTCTTTGCCTGTGCCGGGGCGGCCAGCGCTGCGCTCACCGCGAGCACGCTGGCGACAACGAGATGCGTAATCCGCATTGGGCTTCTCCTGTGCGAAGAAGCCCGCATGCTGGCGAGGAATGTGACGATTTTTGGCCAAGCGCAGGCTCCGTCGCGGCGTGCTTAACGCCGCGACGGCCGGCTTGTTAGCCACCCTTGGCGCGGATCAGGCCGGCGAGGTTGGTCTTCTGGGCCTCGCACCAATTGGGCATGCCGAGGCGGCGCTGGTTGAGATCGGTCGCCTGGGTGGCCACCGCGACCTCGGCCATCAAATCGTCGTCCTGCTTCTCGCCCATCTTGCCGCCGGTGTGCATCCAGGCAATCGCCTTGCGCACCTTCTCGGTGGTGCCTTGGGGCAGGTGCATCTGCTCCGCCTTCTGCACCAGGTCCTGGTAGGCGACGTCCGTGCCTGGGCATTCGACCTTGGCGGCGAAGGCCTGCAGGACCAGCGTGACGTAGGTCGAGCGTGGGTGGTCCTCGGCCTGGGCCGGAGCGGCGATCAGCAACAGGCCGGCGATCAGCAAACCGTAGCGCATCCTTAGGTATCTCCTCCGTTTTTTTGAGAGGCTAGCGTCCAGCGGGCCGCTCGGCAATGGTGCTGGGGCGAATTTGTCGCTTCCCACTGCGGTGCGCTATCGTCGCCCGAAATCCGGCCGCGGAGAGCGACATGAGCCTGTTTAGCACGCCGTTCGATCCAGCCCGTGACACAGCACTCGTCACCGGCGCGGGCAACGGCATCGGCCGCGCGATCGCGCAGGCCCTGGTTGGCGAGGGCGTCCGGACCGTGTTCGCCGATGTGAACGCCGAGCGGGTGAC
>NZ_JALBGZ010000599.1:0-3866 GCF_023006515.1 Bradyrhizobium sp. PRIMUS42 | reverse complement strand
GATATTGCCGGCGCGCGCGACCGCGTGCAGGCAGACGGCGAGCGGCTCGGCGAGCGCCGCGGCCTGATAGGAGACGTGATCCGGGATCTTCACGCACTGCGCCGGGATCGCGTCGAAGTAATTGGCGAAGCCGCCCTGCATGTGCGGCGTCTTCGAGGCCGAGCCCATGAAATAGATGTTCTCGCACAGGTTCGGCCGGCCCTCGCGGCAGGCGACGCAATGGCCGCACCAGCGCGACGGGTTGACGGCGACGCGGTCGCCGACCTTCAGGTTGGCGGCGGCCCCTGCAATCTCGACGACCTCGCCGGAGATCTCGTGGCCGAGCACCAGTGGCGACTTCACCACGAAATCGCCGGTCCGGGCGTGACGGAAATAGTGCATGTCCGAACCGCAGATGCCGCCGGCACCGAAGCGGATGCGCACCATGCCGTCGGCGAGCTTGTCGAGCGGATGCTCGACCATGCGCAGATCTTCGGGACCGAACAGGGTTGCGGCGAGAGCGATAGAGGTCATTTGGAGAGTCCCATGTATTTCGGCAGCCAGAGGGTGAGTTCGGGAATGTAGGTGATCGCGATCAGCGCGAGCATCAGCGGCACCAGCCAGGGCAGGATCGCCACCGTCGTGCGCTCGACCGAGAGTTTTGCCACGCGGGCGAGCACGAACAGCACCATCCCGAGCGGCGGATGCAACAGGCCGATCATCAGGTTCAGCGTCATGATCAGACCGAAGTGGATCGGATCGATGCCGAGCTTGAGCACGATCGGCAGCAGGATCGGCACCAGAATGGTGATCGCCGCCGTGGTGTCGATGAAGCAGCCGACGAACAGGATCAGCACGTTGGCCAGCGCCAGGAACACCCATTTGTTGTGGGTGATGCTGAGCATCCAGTCCGACAGCATCTGGGCCGCCTGCGACACCGTCAGCAGCCAGGCGAAGATCGAGGCGGCGGTGACGATGAACAGCACCGAGGCCGTGGTCTCGATGGTGTCGAAGGTCGCCTTGGCGACCGTCTTGAACGTCATGGTGCGGTAGCGCACGAGGCCGAGGAACAGCGACCAGATCACCGCGGCAACGGCGGCTTCCGTCGGCGTGAACCAGCCGAGCGTCATGCCGCCGATCAGGATCACCGGCGCCATCAGCGCCATCACCGCGGAGAAGTCGAAGTACCAGTCGATCAAGAGCAATGTGCCGAGGCCGATGACCACAGCCATGTTGACCGACATGCCGGCCAGCACCATCAGCCAGATCGCGAGCGGGAACGAGAGCACGATGGCAATCTCGAGCCCGGCCGAACCGAGCTGCGGCCAGGAGAACGGCGTGTCACTGCCCCATTTGTTCTTGTGCGCGAAGTAGGTGACCGTCGCCATCATGAACAACGTCAGCACGACGCCCGGAATGACACCGCCGAGGAACAGCGCACCGATCGAGACGTTCGCCATCATGCCGTAGATCACGAACGGCAGTGACGGCGGGATGATCGGCCCGAGCGTCGCCGAGGCTGCGGTGACGCCGACCGAGAACTCGGTGGAGTAGCCGTGGTCCTTCATCGCCTTGATCTCGATGGTGCCGAGACCTGCGGCGTCGGCAATGGCGGTGCCGGACATGCCGGAGAAGATCACCGAGCCGATGATGTTGACGTGGCCGAGACCGCCGCGCATCCACCCCACCAGTGCGACGGCGAATTTGTAGATGCGCCCGGTGACGCCGGCGATGTTCATGAGATTGCCGGCCAGGATGAAGAACGGCACGGCGAGCAGCGGAAAGCTCTCGACGCCGGCGATCATGCGCTGCGCCAGGGTGACGTCGGGCGTCACGCCGCTGACCAGGATGTAGAGCAGCGACGACGCGGCCATGGCGATCGCCACGGGCACGCCGAGCAGCATCAGGACGAGGAAGCCTCCGAGCAACAGCAACATGGGTCTTATCCTTCCGATCCGTCGTAGGCACCGGGACGTTCGAGGACCGAGTAGCCCTGCCGCCAGTTCTGGATGGCCACCTGCACGGAGCGTGCGAACATCAGCACGAAGCCGAGCAGCACGGCGTAATAGACGTAGTCCTTGGGGAGATTGATCGTCGTCATCTGCTCGTCGCCGATGATCTGGATGTAGACCCAGACCAGCTTGATGGCGTAGCCGAAGAAGGCGATGCGGATCAGGTCGATCATTGTCGACAGCGCCCGCGCCACGAGGTGCGGCAGGTAGCGATAGACGAGGTCGACCTGGATGTGCCGCGACAGCCGCACGCACATCGAGGAGCCGATGAAGACCACGCCGATCAGGCAATAGGTCGCGATCTCCTCGGTCCAGGCGTAGCTGTCGTTGAGCACGTAGCGGGTGAAGAACTGCAGGAAGACGGCGAGCGCCATCACCCAGAAGATCGCGAGCGCGACCCAATCCTCGAACGCATAGACGCCGAGATCGACCTTCGGCGTCGCCTCTTCCTCGAAGGTATGGGCGATTTCGTCCGCGGTGATCTGCCGGTGCACTTCGACGGTGGACATGGGGTTGCTCCTTAAACTCGCAGCACGTGATTGACTCACGTCATTCCGGGGCGACGCGTCAGCGTCGAACCCGGAACCTCGAGATTCCGGGTTCTCGCTTCGCGAGCCCCGGAATGACAGCCAATGCTATTTCACCGCCTGGATCTTTTCCCAGTCGGCCTTGCGATAGCCAAAGGTCTCGAACGCGACGTTCTTCAGCACGGTGTCGCGGAACTCGTTCTTGTCGACCTCGGTGACGCTCAGGCCCTTGTCCTTGAAGAAGGCAACCAGCTTGGCCTCGTTCTGCTTGATCTCGCCCGTGGCCTTGGCGGAAGCTTCCTGCGCCACGTCGGTGAAGATCTTCTTGTCCTCGTCAGAGAGCTTCTTCCACAGCGCGCCGGCGATCACGGTGTTGAGGTGATCGACGATGTGGCCGGTCAGCACGATGTGCTTCTGCACCTCGTAGAACTTCTTGGCCTCGATCGTGGTCAGCGGGTTCTCCTGCGCCTCGACGGTGCCGTTCTGGAGCGCGAGATAGACTTCGGCGAACGCGATCGGCGCGGTGTTGGCGCCGCAGGCGCGCGGCATCGCGAGGTAGGCCGGCACGTCGGGCACGCGCATCTTCAGGCCCTTCATGTCGGCGCAGGTCTTGATCGGCTTGTTCGACGAGGTCTGGCGCACACCGTAATAGGTCACCGCGACGATGTGGTGGCCGCTCTTGTCCTCGTAGCCCTTGGCGAGCTCCTTGAAGATGTCGCTCTTGGTGTAGGCCAGCAGATGGTCGGCATCGCGGAACGTGTAGGGATAGTAGGTCACGCCGATCGGCGGGAAGCTCTTGGCCGCGAAGCTCGAGCCGGAAATGATGATGTCGACCGAACCGAGCGACAGGCCCTGGTTGATGTCGGCTTCCTTGCCGAGCTGCGAGGCCGGATAGACGTCGATCGCATAGCGCCCGTTGGTGCGCTTGCCAATCTCCTGCGCGGCCCAGACCGAGGCGGTGTGGAACGGCTCCGAGGTCTCGTAGACATGGGCCCATTTGAGCTTGGTCTGCGCCATGCTGGCATTTGTCGCAGCCAGCAGCGTAGCGGCGGACACCGCCGCGGCAATCGTCATCTTCTTCAACATCGACTTTTCCTCCATCGTTCAAGTCTGCTTCTTGTTCACCCGCCCCGGCACGGATGCGGGCCGTACAATCTCATCGCCGCCGCGCGCCGCTGCCCGCGACCCGCTTCTTCGGCGCGTGCTTCGGTTTCGACGGCTTTACCGCGGGTCGCGCCGTGCGGCTGCGTCCCGACGACGATCCTCCAACGGTCTCGGCGCCAAAATTCTGCGCGAAGCGCTCCTGCGAGCGCGCCAGATGTTCGCGCATCGCCTCGCGCGCGGCTTG
>NZ_JALBGZ010000598.1:0-3867 GCF_023006515.1 Bradyrhizobium sp. PRIMUS42 | reverse complement strand
GTTCTGCCCGACCGGCGGGGTTGGCGAGGCCAATGCGGCGAGCTGGCTTGCCGAGCCCAACGTGGTCGCAGTCGGCGGCTCCTGGCTGTGCCCGACGGCGGAGATCCGGGCCGGGAACTGGGCCGGCATAACTGCCATCTGCCAGCGGACCCTCAAGGCCCTGAAAGCCGCGTGAAGTCTTGCCATCCCTAGGCTAAGACTTAGCTCAGGATAAGACTCCAGGGAGAAAAAACCATGACCGCCAGCATCGTCGGATGGGCGCATACGCCGTTCGGCAAGTTCGACACCGAAACCGTCGAAAGTCTCGTCACCCGCGTTGCCAATGAGGCGCTGGCCGATGCCGGCATTTCGGCCGGCGATGTCGACGAGATCGTGCTCGGCCATTTCAACGCCGGCTTCTCGCCGCAGGATTTTACCGCCTCCCTGGTGCTCCAGGCCGACCCGAAGCTGCGCTTCAAGCCGGCCACCCGGGTCGAGAACGCCTGCGCCACCGGCTCGGCCGCCGTTCACCAGGGCCTGCGCGCGATTGCCGCAGGTGCCGCCAAGATCGTGCTGGTCGTCGGCGTCGAGCAGATGACGCGCACCCCTAGCGCGGAGATCGGCAAGAACCTGCTCAAGGCGTCCTATCTGCCGGAGGACGGCGACACCGTCGGCGGTTTTGCCGGTGTGTTCGGCAAGATCGCCAGCTCCTATTTCCAGAAATACGGCGACCAGTCCGATGCGCTGGCGCTGATCGCGGCCAAGAACCACAAGAACGGCGTCGCCAATCCCTTCGCCCAGATGCGCAAGGATTTTGGCTTCGACTTCTGCCGCGCCGAAAGCGAGAAGAACCCTTACGTCGCCGGTCCCTTGAAGCGCACCGACTGCTCGCTGGTCTCCGACGGCGCTGCCGCGCTGGTTTTGGCCGATGCCGAGACCGCCAGGGCCATGACCAAGTCGATCGGCTTCCGCGCCACCGCGCACGCCCAGGACTTCCTGCCGATGTCCAAGCGCGACATCCTGCAGTTCGAGGGCTGCACGGTCGCCTGGCAGCGCGCGCTGGAAAAGGCGGGCGTGACCCTGTCCGATCTCTCCTTCGTCGAGACCCATGATTGCTTCACCGTCGCCGAGCTGATCGAGTACGAAGCGATGGGCCTGACGCCGAAGGGCCAGGGCGCCCGCGCCATCAAGGAAGGCTGGACGCTGAAGGACGGCAAGCTGCCGGTCAATGTGTCCGGCGGCCTGAAGGCCAAGGGTCATCCGGTCGGCGCCACCGGCGTCTCCATGCATGTGATGACCGCGATGCAGCTCGCGGGGCAGGCGCCCGAGGGCATGCAGCTGAAGAATGCCAAGCTCGGCGGCATCTTCAACATGGGCGGCGCCGCGGTGGCGAACTACGTCTCCGTGCTGGAGCCGCTGAAGTAGGCTTAGTCCTGTAGGTGGGCAAAGGCGCCATGCGCCGGGCCCACCTTCCTCCTTGCGCTAGATCATGGTGGGCGCGCTTCGCTTTGCCCACCTTACGCTCCTGATTGATTTGCGGGAAATGCATCATGAGCACTGACTACGAAACTTCACTGTCAATGGACGCACTCAACGATCGCATCGCGATCCTCGAGGACAATATCCGCCAGCTCATCGAGCAGGCTGCGGCCGCCTCGGGCGAGCAGAACGAGTCGCGTATCGCCGACCGCATCACCCAGCAGAACGACGAGCTCGACCGGCTCCTCAAGATCCGCGAATCCCGCCAGAAGAAATAGCGGCCGATATCCGCCGCGCGGCGCATGCGGCCATACGCCGGCCGCCCTTGTGCGCGCGGCCTCGCTGCCGTTAGCTGGACCGAAATCGCAAGGCCGTGCCTTGGCCCTTGCGCAATCGGGAGCGAACGATGGGGCCGCTGAAGGGCATCAAGGTCATCGACATGACCACCGTGCTGATGGGGCCCTATGCGACCCAGATGCTCGGCGACTACGGTGCCGATGTCATCAAGGTGGAATCGCTCGACGGCGACGTCACCCGCCTGATCGGCCCGATGCGTCACGCCGGCATGGGCCCGGTATTCCTCAACACCAACCGCAGCAAGCGCTCGATCTGCCTCGATCTGAAAAAGCCTGCTGGCCGGGAGGCCGTGCTGCGGCTTCTGAAGGACGCCGACGTCCTCGTCTACAACGTCCGCCCGCAGGCGATGGCGCGGCTTCAGCTCGGCTACGGTGTCGTCTCCGCCATCAATCCGCGTCTGGTCTATGCCGGCGTGTTCGGCTTCGGCCAGGACGGGCCCTATGCGGCAAAACCCGCCTATGACGACCTGATCCAGGGCGCCACGGCACTGCCGGCGCTGATGGCGCAGACCGGCGACGGCGTGCCGCGCTACGTGCCGAATGCGCTGGTCGATCGCATCGTCGGTCTCACCGCCGTCGGCGCGATCTGTGCCAGCCTGGTGCACCGCGATCGCACGGGCCGTGGCCAGCGCGTCGATATCCCGATGTTCGAGACCATGGCCGGCTTCGTCATGGGCGACCATATGGGCGGGCTCACCTATGAGCCGCCGCTCGACAAGGGCGGCTATGCCCGCCACCTGTCGCGGGATCGGAGGCCCTACAAGACCTCGGACGGCTATCTCAGCGTCATCGTCTACAACGACAAGCAGTGGGAGAATTTCTTCAAGGCCACCGCGCGCGATGATCTTCGCGCCGATCCCAAATTCGCGACCTTCGCCGGGCGCGCCGCCAACATCGACGTCGTCTATGCCGAGCTCGCGCGCATCTTCGAGACGCGCTCCACGGCCGAGTGGATCGATCTGCTGACGAAAGCCGACGTGCCGGTCATGCCCATGCACGACCTTGCCTCGATCCTGCACGATGAGCATCTGGAGGCGACGAATTTCTTTCCGGTCGTGGACCATCCGACCGAAGGGCCGATCCGCAGCATGAAGGTGACGGCGACGTGGTCGGAGACCGAGGCCGAGCCCGCGCGGCTGGCGCCGCGGCTCAACGAGCACGGCGCGGAGATTTTGCGCGAGGTTGGCTATTCCGCCGATGAAATCGCCGCCATGGTGCGCGATGGCGTCACGCGCTCGCCGCCGGAGTAGGGGGAGTGATGGCGAAGACTCTCTCATCCGTCATTCCGGGGCGGTCCGGAGGACCGATCCCGGAATCTCGAGATTCCGGGTTCGATGCTGACGCATCGCCCCGGAATGACGAGGAGGAGAGAGCATGAGCTTCATCACCGGCGTCGGCCTCACATCTTTCGGCAAGCATGAAGGATCATCCTCGCTCGACCTGATGAGCAGGGCGGCGCAAGCCGCGCTTGACGATGCCGGGCTGAAGCGTGCCGACATCGACGGCATCCTCTGCGGCTATTCCACCGTCTCGCCCCACATCATGCTGGCGACCGTCTTCGCCGAGCATTTTGGCATCCGCCCGGCTTACGCCCACGCCGTGCAGGTCGGCGGCGCTACGGGCCTTGCGATGACGATGCTGGCGCATCACCTCGTCGTAACAGGCGTCGCGCGCCACGTGCTGGTCGTCGCCGGCGAGAACCGTCTTACCGGGCAGAGCCGCGACGCCTCGATCCAGGCGTTGGCGCAGGTCGGCCATCCCGACTACGAGGTGCCGCTGGGCCCGACCATTCCCGCCTATTACGGCCTCGTCGCCAGCAGGTACATGCACGAATATGGCGTGACCGAAGACGATCTCGCCGAGTTCGCGGTGCTGATGCGCGCCCACGCCTGCACCCATCCCGGCGCGCAATTCCACGATCCCATCACCGTCGCCGACGTCATGGCCTCGAAGCCGGTGGCGATGCCCCTAAAACTGCTCGACTGCTGCCCGGTGTCCGACGGCGGCGCCGCCGTGGTCATCAGCCGCGAGCGGACCGGGGAGGCGGGCATCC
>NZ_JALBGZ010000597.1:0-3867 GCF_023006515.1 Bradyrhizobium sp. PRIMUS42 | reverse complement strand
CGAGCAATTCGCTCGTGCTCTACTCCGCCGCGCTCGGCGCGGTTGCGGCCAGCGGCAAGACCGAGCACGGCCTGTTCGTCGCCGAGCTGCTCCGCGAGATGCGTGCGCCGAACATCAGCGCCGAGCAGGCCCTGACCAACACCAAGAACGGCGTGGTCGCCGCCACCAAACGGGAGCAGGTGCCGTGGCTGTCATCCTCACTCACAACCGAATTCTCGTTCGCAGGTTCGGTGGCGCAGCCGGCCGACAACAAGGCCGGCGACCCGACGAAGCCAGAGCCTCAGAAACCCGAGCCGCAGAAGCCGGTCTGCGATGCCCCGCGGGCAGAGCCGCCCCCGAGCGCCGACGATCTCGCCAGGGATCCGGTCATCGCCGATCTCAGTCGCAAGATCGCGGCGAATGCCAATGACGTCGCCTCGCGCTACAAGCGCGGCCAGGTCTATGCGATCAAGCGCGCCTATAGGCTCGCCATGCAGGATTTCGACCTCGTGATCCGCAGGGATCCCAGGGATGGCGAGGCGCTCAACAACCGCTGCTGGACGCGCGCTGCGACCGGCGATCTGCAGGGCGCGCTTGCCGACTGCAATCTGGCGCTCCAGATCGATCCCGGATTGAGCGATGCGCTCGACAGCCGCGGGCTCGTCAACCTCAAGCTCGGCCGGACCGCCGAGGCGATCAAGGACTACAACGATGCGATCCAGCGCAACCCGCGCTCATCATCGTCGCTGTTCGGCCGGGGCATCGCCAGGCGCAAGAGCGGCGGCGACGGCGCCACGGATATCGCGCAGGCGAAGTCGATGAATCCTGATATCGCGAAGGAGTTCGCGGGCTACGGCGTCACGGAATGCGTGCCCTGAGCTGCAGAGGCCTTCCTGATCCAGACCTTGTTGTCATGGAATGCGGCCCCGCCGATCGGCGCGACGGTTTCGGCGCCCGTCAGCATGTTGATGCCGCGCCCGCCGATATGGTTCTTGTTGGGATGAACGGACTCCGCGATCAGCACGCCGCGCCGCACGCCGTCGAACAGCGTCGCGACCAGCGTGGTCTCGCCGCGGGTATTGCCAAGCGTCACCGCATCGCCGTCTGCGATGTCGAGCGCGGCGGCATCCAGGGGATGGATCATCACGCTCGCTTTGCCCTCGCGCGCCTGCGAGGACGGCGTCTCGTTGAAGGTGGTGTTGAGGAAGCTGCGCGAAGGGCTGGTCGCCAGCCGGAACGGATGGGCCTGGTCGGAGTGCTCGATCACCGCCCAGTGGTCCGGCAGATCAGGCATCTTGTCGACATCGCCCATCGTCACGCCGAACGGCGGATGCGCCCAATCCGCCCTAAAATGGAATTTGCCGTCGGCATGGGCAAAGCCATCGAGAAAATGCGAGGTGCGGAAATCCGGTTGCAGGTCGCGCCAGATATCGGCCTCCAAGCCGGCGATGTCGCCGTGATTGCTCAGCTTCAGCGTCGCGTCGATCAGTTCGCGCGGCGTCATCTCGAAACCTCGATGCTTGGCGCCGAGCCGCGGCGCCAGCCCCTGCAAAACCTCGTGGTTGGAGCGGCATTCGCCGGGCGGATCGATCAGTTTCGGCCCGACCGAGATGTGCTG
Organism: Bradyrhizobium sp. PRIMUS42; assembly: GCF_023006515.1. NCBI lineage: Bacteria > Pseudomonadati > Pseudomonadota > Alphaproteobacteria > Hyphomicrobiales > Nitrobacteraceae > Bradyrhizobium > Bradyrhizobium sp. PRIMUS42. Next base: position 2,270 of record NZ_JALBGZ010000597.1, on the reverse strand, counting down.
GTGGCCACCGCCGTAATAGAGGTCGTCATGCTCCATGAACATGGTCGCCGGCAGCACGATATCGGCCATCTGCGCCGTCTCGGTCATGAACTGCTCGTGCACCGCGACGAACAGATCCTCGCGCGCAAAGCCCTGCCGGACCAGCGCCTGCTCCGGCGCCACCGTCATCGGGTTGGTGTTCTGGATCAGCATCGCCTTGACCGGCCCCTTGCCGCGCAGGGCTTCGGCATCCCCGGTGAGGATGCGGCCGATCTTCGACTGGTCGAGCGCGCGGATGCTCTGGTCGATGGCGTCGTGGCCCTCGATGATGGATTCGTTGAAATGCCACAGCGCGTAATTGTTGAAGAAGGCGCCGCCGCCTTCATACTGCCAGGCGCCGGTCACCGCGGGAATGCAGGTCGCGGCATGCATCTGCGTCGCGCCGTTGCGCGAGCGGGTGAAGCCGTAGCCGAGCCGGAAGAAGGTCCGTTTGGTCTCGCCGACCGCCTTGGCAAAGGCTTCGATCTCCGCCACCGGCACGCCGCAAATCGCAGACGCCCATTCCGGCGTGCGCGCCTTCAGATGCGCCTCGAGCTCGGCCGGGCAATCGGTGTACTTGTCCATGTAGGCGCGGTCGGCATAGCCGTCGCGGAACAGGACGTGCATGACACCACACGCGAACGCGCCGTCGGTGCCGGGCCGCAGGATGATCTTGATGTCAGCCTGCTTCATGGTCTCGTTGTCGTAGATGTCGACCGCGGCAATTTTCGCGCCGCGCTCCTTGCGGGCGCGGGAGGCGTGCGTCATCACGTTGACCTGGGTGTTGACGGGATTGGTGCCCCAGATCACGACGAGGTCGGACAGCGCCATCTCGCGCGGATCGACGCCGGCGATCTTGCCGGTGCCGATCGCAAAGCCGATGCGGGCGACATTGGCGCAGATGGTCTGATAGAAGCGGGAATATTTCTTCACATGCGTGAGACGGTTGAGGCCGTCGCGCATCACCAGCCCCATCGTGCCGGCATAGTAATAAGGCCAGATCGATTCCGCGCCGAACTCGCGCTCGGCCGCATTGAAGCGATGCCCGATCTCGTCAAGCGCCTCGTCCCAGGAGATCCGCGCGAATTGCCCCGAGCCCTTCGGCCCAATGCGGCGCATCGGAAACATCACCCGCTCCGGATGATGGATGCGCTCGGCATAGCGGGCGACCTTGGCGCAGACGACGCCGGCCGTATAGGTCTGCTGCTTCGAACCACGGACACGACCGATGCTGCGGCCTTCGACCACCTCGACATCGAGGGCGCAGGCCGAGGGGCAATCATGCGGGCAGGTCGAATGGCGGATTTCGATCTTGGCGTGCTGGTTCATGGCCAAATTCGTAACACCAAAATACCTGTCAGCCGAGGGCATTTATCCGGCAATGCCCATGCGATTTGCTCAGATCACGTGCGCTGCGGGTTCCTGCCGCGACTGCGAAGACGGCGCTCCACGCTGAAAACGGCGCGATATTCCCGGCGTGATCGGCCTGGTCAGCCGTCGACAGTCCGCATCGGCTGCCGTTACAGTGCTGCCAACAAGAACGATATCAGGGAGGTGGGCATGACAGTCCGAAGATTCGTGCCGGCCTTGGCCGCCGGCCTGCTTGCCGCAGTCTCCGCCGCCCCCTCATTCGCCCAGGATTATCCCACCCGCGCGGTCCGCATCGTCGTGCCCTTCGGCGCCGGCGGACCGGCCGACGTCGCCGCACGGCTGATCGGCAATGTGCTCCAGGAGAGCTTCGGCCAGCCCTTCGTGGTCGAGAATCGCACCGGTGCCGGCGGTGTCATCGGCACCGTGGAGGCTGCGAAGTCGCCAGCCGACGGCTACACGCTGTTGATGATGTCCAACACCCAGACCGCGAATGAATCGCTGCTGACCCCGGACAAGCGAAAATACGAGCTGATGCGGGACCTCGCGCCGATCGCGCCGGTGAACTATTCCGATCTCGTCATCGTGGTAAACCCGCAGGTGCCGGCGAAGACTCTTGTCGAGTTCATCGCTCTCGCCAAAGCGCAACCGGGCAAGCTGAACTATGCCTCTTCGGGTCAGGGCACGCCGTACCACATGGCCGGCGAGCTGTTCAAAGCCATGGCCGGCGTCGATGTCGTGCACGTTCCCTATCGCAACAGCGGCGAGGCGCGCAGCGGCGTGATCGGCGGACAGGTGCAGATGATGATCGACGCGGTGCCGGCGATGGCGCCGAACATCGCCGAGAACCAGGTCCGCGCGCTCGCGACCACCGGCAAGCAGCG
>NZ_JALBGZ010000596.1:0-3868 GCF_023006515.1 Bradyrhizobium sp. PRIMUS42 | reverse complement strand
CTTCAGCGACACCACGACGGCGTCCACCTCGGGCAGCGCGAGATCATCCGCGGGCACGCCGATGGTCTGCACGGTGCGCAGGCCCGCGCGCGTCAGCGTGTTGGCGAGATCGGACGCGCCGGTGTAATCGTCGGCGATGCAGCCCAACGCAAGTGTCACGGCTTCACTCCAGCGTAAGGCTTGAACCAGGCAAGGCCGTCGGTGGTCTTGCCGCGCGGGTTGTATTCGCAGCCGACGAAGCCGGCATAGCCGAGGCGGTCGAGTTCAGTGAACAGGAACGGATAGTTCAGCTCCTCGCCGTCGGGCTCGTTGCGCGAGGGGATGCTGGCGATCTGGACGTGGCCGATGATCGGCATCATCTCGCGCAGGCGCATGGTGACGTCGCCGTGGATGATCCCGCAATGATAGATGTCGAACTGGAGCTTCAGGTTCGCAAGCCTCAGCTCCTGGATCAGGTCGCGGGCGAAGCCGAAATCGTTGAGGAAGTAGCCGGGCACGTTGCGGGCGTTGATCGGCTCGATCACGATGTCGATGCCGTGGGGTGCGAAGAATTCCGCGGCCCACGCCACCGACTTGTAGAACGCCTCGATCGCCACGCGTTCACCGCGGTTGGCGATGCCGGCCATCAAATGCAGGCGCTTGACGCCGGTCGCCTTGGCGTAGGGCAACGCCGTCTCCAGGCTCGCCTTGAGATCGGAAAAGCGCGAGGGGAGCGCGGCAAAACCCTTCTCGCCGGCATTCCAGTCGCCCGGCGGCAGGTTGAACAGCGCCTGGGTCAGGCCGTTGCGCTTGAGCCGCTCGCCAACCGCCTCGGCCGGATGATCGTAGGGAAAAAGAAACTCGACCGCGGTGAAGCCGGCTTGAGCTGCGGCATCAAAGCGATCGAGGAACGGTACCTCGGTGAACATCATCGAGAGGTTGGCGGCAAAACGCGGCATCGGAGTCCCTTCTTACTTGTCGCCGGGCAACTTGACGCCGGTGACCTGCGCATACATCCGCGCCACCGATGCGTCGTCGTCGCGGCCCATGCCGGCGGCGGCTGTCATCAAGAACATCTGGAGTGCTGCGGCCGACACTGGCACCGGAAATCTGGCACTGCGCGCCATGTCCTGGATGATTCCGAGATCCTTCACAAAAATCTCGACTGCGCTGCGCGGCGTATAATCACCGTCGAGCACGTGCGGCATGCGGTTCTCGAACATCCAGGAATTACCGGCGGAGGCCGTAATCACCTCGTAGACCTTGCGGATGTCGAGGCCCTGCTTGGCCGCGAATGCCATGGCTTCGCTGGCGGCGGCGATGTGCACGCCGGCGAGCAACTGGTTGATCATCTTGAAGGCGGCACCCTGGCCCGCGGCATCACCGAGCTCGTAGAGCTTTGCCGCCATGGCATCGAGCGCGGGCCGTGCTTTGGCAAACGCGGCGGGACTGCCGGAGGCCAGGATCGTCAGCTCGCCTTGTGCAGCGCGCTGCGCCCCACCGGAGATCGGCGCATCCAGATAGTGCCGGCCTGTCGCCTCGAGCTGCTTGGCGAGGCGCCGTGCCACGTCGGGATCCATGGTGGCAGAGGATATGAAGACGCCGCCTGCGGGCATGGTCTCGGCGGCGCCGTCCTTGCCGAACAGGATCGTCTCGGTCTGCGCCGCATTGACGACGACGCTGACGACAATATCGGCCTCCTTGGCCGCTTCGGCCGGGGTCTTCGCACCCGCGCCGCCATCCTTCACGAAGCGCGCGACGGCATCCGCCGAAACGTCGCAGCCGGTCACGGCATGGCCGGCGCGCTTCAGCGAGGTCGCCATGCCGAATCCCATCGAGCCGAGCCCGATGACGGCGATGCGCTGATTTTGTGAGGTGGAGGCGGACATATGCAACTGACCCTTGCGAACGTTTCCCGGACGGCCGGCCTTTGCGGCGGCTCGGCGAACCGATATCACGGCTTGGCCGCGCTGCCAAAGCGTGAGACAAGCGGACATGACGGCCATGAGGACTGAAAACAGCAACGAGACCCGGCTGCGCGAAGACATCTGCCGGTTCGGACGGTCCCTGTTCGAGCGCGGGCTGACACCGGGATCCTCCGGCAATATCAGCGTCAGGCTAGACGGCGGCGGCTGGCTGGTGACGCCGACCAATGCCTCCCTCGGCTTCCTCGATCCTGCAAAGCTGTCGCGGCTCGACGATCAGGGCCGGCTGGTTTCGGGCGATGCGCCGACCAAGGAAGTTCCGCTGCATAATGCGCTCTACGACACGCGCGGGAGCGCGAGGGCGATCGTGCATCTGCACTCCACGCATTCGGTCGCGCTGTCGATGCTGCCCGAGATCGACCCGCGCGCCGCGCTGCCGCCGATGACGGCCTATTACCTGATGAAATGTGGCGCCACCGCGCTAGTGCCCTATTACCGCCCCGGCGATCCCGCGGTCGCGGACGCGATCAAGGGCTTGGCGGGGACATATTCATCCGTGCTGCTCGCCAATCACGGACCGGTGGTCGCCGGCGACACGCTGGAAGCCGCGGTGTTCGCGACCGAGGAGTTGGAGGAGACGGCGAAGCTGTATCTGCTGCTCCGCGGGATGAACCCGCGGTATCTGTCGCCGGAGCAGGTGACGGATCTGGTGAAGGTGTTCGGGGTGACGCTGCCGGCGCACGGGCATTAGGCCCGGCTCCAACCCTCGCTATTGCGATCGTAGCCGCATGAGCGCATGCGGGGAAACTGGCCCCGGATGTCGCTTCGCTCATCCGGGCTACGGCGCTCGCTACACACACCGCGACAATGCCGTAGGGTGGGCAAAGGCGCGCCAGCGCCGTGCCCACGTCTTTGGAAGGCGTGGGCACGCTCGCTTTGCCCACCCTACGAAATCTTCCCTGCCGTTACAGCCCCAGATACGCCTTGCGCACGTCGGGATTACCCCTGATCTCGGCTGCCGGCCCCTGCATCAGCACGCGGCCGGTTTGCAGGATGTAGGCGCGGTCGGCGATCTCGAGGCACTCGGCCATGCGCTGCTCGACAATCAGCACGGTCATGCCGGAGTCGCGGATGAGCTTTACGGCCTGGAAGATCTCGTCGACGAGCTTCGGCATGATGCCCTGCGACGGCTCGTCCAGCATCAACAGCCGCGGGCGTGTCATCAGCGCGCGGCCGATCGCGAGCATCTGCTGCTCGCCGCCAGAGAGCGTCTCGGCGCGCTGGTCCAAACGTTCTTGGAGACGTGGGAACAGCTTGAAGACGAGATCGAGCGGCTCTTCGCGGTTTGCCTCGCTTCGGTAGAGGTAGCTGCCGAGGCGGAGATTGTCGCGCACCGACAGGCGTGGAAACAGGCGGCGGTTCTCTGGGACATAGGCGATGCCGGTCGCGGTGATGTGATGCTGTGCCATGCCGTCGAGGCGCTTGCCGTCGAACGTCACCGTGCCCGAACGCGGGCGCTCGGCACCGGCGATGGATTTGAGCAGCGTCGACTTGCCCGCGCCGTTGGCGCCGGCCACGCAGACGATCTCGCCCTTCTGGACTTCGATCGAGACCGCGGAGATCGCGACCAGGCCCTGATAGGCGGTCGTGACTTCACGCACCGACAGCATGACGATCTCCCAGATATGCGCTGATCACCTTGGGATCGCGGACGACATCGGCGGGTTTACCCTCGACCAGCACCTTGCCGAGGTCGAGCACGATGGCGCGGTCGACCAGCGGCATCACGATCTCCATGACATGCTCGACCATCAACACGGTGATGCCGGCATCGCGCACCTTGCGCACCAGCGCGACGCCGGTCTGCGCCTCGGTCGGCGTCAGGCCGGTGAGGACTTCGTCGAGCAGCAGCAGCTTCGGTTCGGTCGCGAGCGCACGGGCGACTTCGAGGCGGCGCTTCTCGG
>NZ_JALBGZ010000595.1:0-3876 GCF_023006515.1 Bradyrhizobium sp. PRIMUS42 | reverse complement strand
CAAGGCGATCGAGCTCGGCACCAAATGGGAGCTTGCTGATCGCCACCTGCTGGTGACCGGTGCGCTGTTCCAGACCACCAAGGACAACGCGCGCGAGGCCTCGACGAGATCGAACGCCACCACCTTGTGGCCGGCCTTGACCAGATTGGCCGCCATCGGGCCTCCCATGTTGCCCAGACCAATGAATGCGATCGTGGCCATTGTCGTTTCCTCCGCTGTCGTGTTGTTAGCTGAACTTCAGCTCGTCGGCGCCGATCTCGGCGAGATACGGCGCAAGCATCTGCGGCGTCACATCCTCGATCCGTGGCGGCGACCAGCTCGGATTGCGGTCCTTGTCGATCACGGCGGCGCGCACGCCTTCGCGAAAGTCGTCGCTGCGGAAGACTTCCAGCGCAGCCCGATATTCGCGCACCAGACACTCCTCCAGGCTTGAGGCGATTCGCGCGAGCCGCAACAGCTTCAGCGTCACCACCATGCCCCGCGGAGATTTTTCGTTGAGCGTCTTCAGCGTGGCCAGCGCAAATTCCGAGCCGTCCCGTTTCAGCGCAGCAAAAATGTCGTCCATGCGATCGAAACCGAACAATGCATCGATCGCAGGCTCCTTTGCGGCCACCGGCCCCGCGGTCTCCCCGGTCTCAAAACCGCTGATGAGCTTGCTGACATCGGCTGCGGTCACGCCCTTCCGAACTTTCGTGAGCGCCTCGCGCAGCTCCGGCCATTCAGCCGCCGGCACAACCGCATCCGCGAACTTTGCGTGGATCGCGTCGGGGCCGTTCATGGTCTGGCCGGTCAGGCCAAAATAAGTGCCGATCTCGCCGGGCGAGCGCGACAGCAGCCAGGTGCCGCCGACATCGGGGAAGAAGCCGAGCCCGACCTCGGGCATGGCCAACCTGGTGCGATCGGTGACGACACGATGGCTGGCATGGCCTGACAGCCCGACGCCGCCGCCCATCACGAGGCCGTCCATGAACGCCACATACGGCTTCGGATATTTCGCGATCCGCGCATTCATGACGTATTCCTGGCGCCAGAACCGCGCGCCGAGATCGCCGCCTTCGCGCGAGCTCTCCCAGAGGCCGCGAATGTCGCCGCCGGCGCAGAGGCCGCGCTCGCCGGCGCCTTCCAGGATGATCGCGGCGACATCAGGATCGGTTTCGAACGTGTCGAGCGCCGCGTCGATGCCGATGGACATCTCCAGCGTCATTGCGTTGATCGCCTTGGGGCGGTTGAGGCGGATCACGCCCGCCGCGCCCTCGCGACGAACGATGAGATCACCCTCTTCCACTGCATTCATCGCGCGCCCTCGATCAGTTTGCGCGCCACGATCAGCCGCATGATTTCATTGGTGCCTTCAAGGATCTGGTGCACGCGCAGATCGCGCACGATCTTCTCGATGCCGTATTCGCTCAAGTACCCATAGCCGCCGTGGAGCTGGAGGGCGTGGTTGGCGACTTCGAAGCCGACGTCGGTGCCGAACCGCTTGGCCATCGCACACAGCATGGTGGCATCAGGGTCCTTGCGATCCAGCGCGGCGGCAGCGCGCCACAGGAAGGTGCGAGCAGCCTCGAGCTCGATCGCCATGTCGGCAAGGCGGAATTGCAGCGCCTGGAATTCGTCGAGCCGCTTTCCGAACGCCTTGCGCTCCTTCATGTAGGCGCGCGCCTTGTCGAGCGCGGTCTGCGCACCACCAAGCGAGCACGCCGTGATGTTGAGGCGGCCGCCGTCAAGGCCGGCCATCGCGATCTTGAAGCCGATGCCCTCCCCGCCGAGGCGATTGGCGACCGGCACGCGCGCGTTCTCGAACATGACGGCGCGGGTCGGCTGCGCATTCCAGCCCATCTTGCGTTCATTGGCGCCGAAGGAGACACCGGGCGTCTTGCCGTCGATGACCAGGGTCGAGATGCCGCCGGGGCCATCGCCGCCGGTGCGCACCATCGCAACCAGCAGATCGGTGCCGCCAGCCCCTGAGATGAACTGCTTTTGGCCGTTGAGGACGTAATGATCGCCATCACGCACCGCACGGGTGCGCAGCGCTGCCGCGTCCGAGCCGGCTCCCGGCTCGGTCAGGCAATAGCTCGCGATCAGCTCCATGGTGCAAAGCTTTGGCAGCCATGTGTGGCGCTGGGTGTCGCTGCCGAAGGCATCGATCATCCAGCTCGCCATGTTGTGGATGGAGATGAAGGCCGAGGTGGTCGGGCAGCCCGTCGCCAGCGCCTCGAAGATCAGCGCCGCGTCGAACCGCGTCATCGCGGATCCCCCGACATCGTCGCGGATGTAGATGCCGCCCATGCCGAGCGTTGCCGCCTCGCGCATCACGTCGACGGGAAAATGCTTCTCCTCGTCCCAGCGCAACGCGTGCGGCGCGATCTTTTCCGCCGCAAACGCCAACGCCATGTCGCGAATTGCGATCTGATCCTCGTTCAGAGCGAACTGCATGCTGGGCTGCTCATTTTTCTCGTCATTGCGAGCGAAGCGAAGCAATCCAGACCGTCTCAGCGGAAAGATGCTGGATTGCTTCGTCGCAAGGGCTCCTCGCAATGACAGCCGAGGAACTTACTTCATCAGCGGGATCGAGAACTCCGCACCTTCCTTGACGCCGGACGGCCAGCGTGAGGTTACCGTCTTGGTCTTGGTGTAGAAGCGGACCGCGTCCGGGCCGTGCTGGTTGAGATCGCCGAAGCCCGACTTCTTCCAGCCGCCGAAGGTGTAATAGGCAATCGGCACCGGGATCGGCACGTTGATACCGACCATGCCGACGTTGACCTTGGCCGCGAAGTCGCGCGCGGCGTCGCCGTCGCGGGTGAAGATGGCAACGCCGTTGCCGTAGTCATGGTCCGACGGCAACGCCAGCGCTTCCTTGTAGTCGTGCGCACGCACGACCGAGAGCACGGGGCCAAAGATCTCTTCCTTGTAGATCCGCATGTCCTTGGTGACGTTGTCGAACAGCGAACCGCCGAGATAGAAGCCCTTCTCGTAGCCCTGCATCTTGAAGCCGCGGCCATCGACGGCGAGCGTGGCGCCTTCCTTGATGCCGATGTCGATGTAGCCCTTGACCTTCTCGACCGCCTCGCGCGTCACCAGCGGACCGTAATCGGCCGACGGATCGATCGAGGTACCGATCTTGAGCGACTCGACGCGCGGGATCAGCTTTTCCATCAGGCGGTCGGCGGTGGACTTGCCGACGGGAACGGCGACTGACACGGCCATGCAGCGCTCACCGGCCGAGCCGTAGCCGGCGCCGATCAGCGCGTCGACCGCCTGGTCCATGTCGGCGTCGGGCATGATGATGGCGTGGTTCTTGGCGCCGCCGAAGCACTGGCAACGCTTGCCGGTCTGCGCCGCACGCTCATAGATGTACTGCGCGATCGGCGTGGAGCCGACGAAGCCGACGGCCTTGATATCGGGATCGTCGAGGATGGCGTCGACCGCTTCCTTGTCGCCGTTGACGACGTTGAGGATGCCGGCGGGCAGGCCCGCCTCGATCATCAGCTCGGCTAGCAGCATCGGCACGCCGGGATCGCGCTCGGACGGCTTCAGGATGAAGGCGTTGCCGCAGGCGATCGCAGGCGCGAACTTCCACATCGGGATCATCGCCGGGAAGTTGAACGGCGTGATGCCGGCGACGACGCCGAGCGCCTGCCGCATCGAATAGATGTCGATGCCCGGGCCGGCGCCTTCGGTGTACTCGCCCTTCATCAGATGCGGGATGCCGCAGGCGAATTCGGCGACTTCGAGGCCACGCTGGATGTCGCCCTTGGCATCGGGCACGGTCTTGCCGTGCTCGCGCGCCAGCAGCTCGGCGAGCTTGTCGTAGTCGCGCTGCACCAGCTCGACGAATTTCATCATGACGCGGGCGCGGCGCTGCGGGTTGGTGGC
>NZ_JALBGZ010000594.1:0-3878 GCF_023006515.1 Bradyrhizobium sp. PRIMUS42 | reverse complement strand
AGAGCCGGGGCCCATCTCGCCGCGCGCCATGCCGCTCCTGGGTCCCGGCTCTGCGCCGCCAGCGCGTCCGGGAGACAAGGAGCGAGGGTACGAGCAATCAGGTCAGCCCCCTTGACCATCTTTTGGCGTTGCGGTTGCTGCCATTTTTCGTCTAGAAACAGGCCAATGAGCCTCCCGGCAACCAACCGTCAACGGTTTTGGCCGAGGATTTGTGGGCTCAGAAGGGTCTGGCAATGCTGATTCGCGGCCAAATCGAGGGGAATTCGGGGGAGGTGGCTCTGGCCGCCGCCACGATCCCGGCCGCGCTGCTGCCCACCCTCCTTATTGGCGGCCTTCTTCTTACTTGCCCCTGAGGGCCGGCTGGGCGCCACGCGCCTGGGCGCTCAGGGGTTGGTCGAGATCACCGGACACCCTCAAGCGCCCAGAAGATTGAACGGCGCAAAAAGCTCAAAAGGAATTTGAAATGGCCACCGCGAACAAGTCCGACAAGGACCGCGTCATTATTTTCGACACCACGCTGCGCGACGGCGAGCAATGCCCCGGCGCCACCATGACCTTCGAGGAAAAGCTCGAGGTCGCCGAGCTCTTGGACGATATGGGCGTCGACGTCATCGAAGCCGGCTTCCCGATCACCTCGCAGGGTGACTTCGAAGCGGTGAGCGAGATCGCCCGCCGTTCCAAGAATGCGGTCATTGCGGGCCTGTCCCGTGCGCACCCGGCCGATATCGACCGCTGCGCCGAGGCGGTCAAATTTGCAAAACGCGGCCGCGTCCACACCGTGATCGCGACTTCGCCGCTGCACATGCGGGTGAAGTTGAACAAGACGCCGGAAGAAGTGCTCGAGACCTCGGTCGCCATGGTCGCGCGCGCCCGCAACCAGATCGACGACGTCGAATGGTCGGCGGAGGACGGCACCCGCAGCGAGATGGACTTCCTGTGCCGCATCGTGGAAGCCGTCATCAAGGCGGGCGCCACCACGGTGAACATCCCCGACACCGTCGGCTACACGGTGCCGGAGGAATACACCCACTTCATGAAGACGCTGATCGAGCGCGTGCCGAATTCGGATAAGGCGGTGTTCTCCGTGCACTGCCATAACGATCTCGGCATGGCCGTCGCGAACTCGCTGGCCGGCATCGTCGGCGGTGCGCGCCAGGTCGAGTGCACTGTCAACGGCATCGGCGAGCGCGCCGGCAACGCTGCGCTCGAAGAGATCGTGATGGCGATCAACGTGCGCAACGACAAATTCCCCTACTGGAACAAGATCGACACCACCCAGCTCACCCGCGCCTCGAAGGTGGTCTCGGCGGCAACCTCGTTTCCCGTCCAGTACAACAAGGCGATCGTCGGCCGGAACGCGTTCGCGCATGAGAGCGGCATCCATCAGGACGGTGTGCTGAAGGACGCCTCCACCTACGAGATCATGCGGCCCGAAATGGTCGGCCTGAAGCAGTCCTCGCTGGTGCTCGGCAAGCATTCCGGCCGCCATGCCTTCGTGCACAAGCTGGAGGAGATGGGCTACAAGCTCGGCCCGAACCAGCTGGAGGATGCGTTCACGCGGATGAAGGCTCTGGCCGACCGCAAGAAGGACATCTACGACGAGGACATCGAGGCGCTGGTCGACGAGAAGATGGCGGCTTCCCACGACCGCATCAAGCTGACCTCGCTGACCGTGATCGCCGGCACCCATGGCCCGCAGCGCGCGACCATGAAGCTCGACGTCGACGGCCAGATCAAGATCGAGGAGGCCGAGGGCAACGGTCCGGTGGACGCGGTGTTCAACTGCATCAAGCGCCTGGTGCCGCACGAGGCCAAGCTCGAGCTGTATCAGGTCCACGCGGTCACCGAAGGCACCGACGCGCAGGCGGAAGTGTCGGTGCGGCTGTCGCAGGAGGGACGTGCGATGACGGCACGCGCGGCGGATCCGGATACGCTGGTGGCCTCGGCCAAGGCCTATCTCGGCGCGCTCAACAAGATCGTCATGAAGCGCCAGCGCGACACGGTGACCGCGGCCGCGGCGAGCTGACAAGCGCCAGCGTGTCATCCCGGGGCGCCTCGAAGAGGCGAACCCGGGATCTCGAGATTCCGGGTCTGGTCCTTCGGACCATCCCGGAATGACAGTGTGAGAGATAGCTGCCCTGCTAACGGCCAATAGCAGCGTAGCCCGGCGGCCTGTATTGATTCTGCCGGCATGAGGACCAGCCGCCCCTACGACGGTGGCTTAGAAAATAACAGGGAGAGAATATGCGCACCTTCGCGATCGCTGCGTCCATCGCGGCATTGGCACTCGGGCTGGCCGGGCCGGCGTCGGCCCAATCGCCGATCATCATCAAGTTCAGCCATGTCGTCGCCACCGACACGCCGAAGGGCAAGGGCGCGGAGAAGTTCAAGGAGCTGGCCGAGAAGTACACCGCCGGCAAGGTCAAGGTCGAGGTCTACCCGAACTCGACACTTTACAAGGACAAGGAAGAGCTCGAGGCGCTCCAGCTCGGCAGCGTGCAGATGCTGGCGCCGTCCAACTCGAAATTCGGGCCGCTCGGCATCCGCGAGTTCGAGGTGTTCGATCTGCCCTATATCCTGCCCGACCTGAAGACGCTGCGGAAGGTGACGGACGGCCCGCTCGGCACGCGGCTGCTCAAGCTGCTGGATGCCAAGGGCATCACCGGCCTTGCCTATTGGGACAACGGCTTCAAGCAGATGAGCGCCAACAAGAAGCTGGTGACGCCGGCGGATTATCAGGGCGTCAAGTTCCGCATCCAGTCCTCGCGCGTGCTGCAGGCCCAGTTCAAGGCGCTGAGCTCGCTGCCGCAGGTGATGGCGTTCTCGGAAGTCTACCAGGCACTCCAGACCGGCGTGGTCGACGGCCAGGAGAACACCTGGTCGAACATCTATACCCAGAAGATGCACGAGGTGCAGAAGTACATCACCGAGACCAATCACGGCTACATTGGTTACGTCGTGATCGTGAACAAGAAGTTCTGGGACGATCTGCCGGCCGACATCCGCGACCAGCTCTCCAAGGCGATGAAGGAAGCGACCGATTTCAGCAACGCGCAGTCGCAGAAGGAGAACGACGACGCTCTGGCCGAGATCAAGAAGAGCGGCAAGAGCGAGATCATCAAGCTCACACCCGAGCAGGACGCGGCGATGCGCAAGGCGATGGAGCCGGTCTACAAGGACGCCGCCGGCCGTATCGGCCAGCCGCTGATCGACGAATTCCTGAAAGAGGCCAAGAGCGCGACGAACTGATCCATCCGAACGATCGACGAAAGGCTTCCGTGCGATCTGCACGGAAGCCTTCTTGTTGCGAATTTCCGATCGCGGCTAGAGGTAAAATCCGCCGTTAAATCCTGGTAGGGCCGCGCTCCCTTTCCAAGTTGTAATTTGCGTGTCAGCCGCACCGCGCCCATCTTCATGGACATCCTTCCAGAGGAGGTTCGGATGAGGAAGTTCACCATCGCCGCCATCGCCGTGCTCAGCATTGCCGGCTCGGGAGCGGTCTATGCCCAATATCATCGCCCGTGGATGGAGCACGTCCGCCACATCCGCATGAACCCGGAAGACCGCGCCGCCTTCGTCGATGCGCGGATCGCCGCCGTCCATGCCGGGCTGAAGCTCAATGCCGACCAGGAGAAGCTATGGCCGCCGGTCGAGGCCGCCGTGCGCGATTTCGCCAAGCTGCGCATCGACCGCGCCAATGCGCGGATGAATGCCGGGCCGGGCGATGCCGACAAGCCCGAGGATCCGATCGCCCGCCTGCGCCAGCGCGCCGAGGACATGGGCGCCAGCTCCGCGGCCCTGAAGAAGATCGCCGATGCCGCCGATCCGCTCTACAAGACCCTGGACGAGGGCCAGAAACGGCGCCTCGCCGTGCTGAC
>NZ_JALBGZ010000593.1:0-3882 GCF_023006515.1 Bradyrhizobium sp. PRIMUS42 | reverse complement strand
GCTCAGCCTCGCGGCGGTCGCCGCCGCCGGTCCCGGCCTCGCGGGGGGGACGGCGTTGCCGGATTCCAGCGGTCCGTTGATGCGCATGCGCAAGGTCTCGCGCAGCTTCGGCGGTGTGCGTGCATTGAATGACGTCTCCTTCGACGTCATGCGCGGTGAAATCCTCGGCCTGATCGGTCCGAACGGTTCCGGCAAATCGACCATGATCAACGCCTGCTCCGGCGTGATCGATGTCGACGGCTTGATCGAGCTGGACTCCCATCCGCTGCAGAACCGGCCGGCCTGGGAGGTGCATGCTCACGGCGTCGCCCGAATCTTTCAGAACGTGCGGCTGTGGGAATCCATGACCGTTCTCGAGAACGTCATGGTCGCCTGGCGACGAATCCCCGGCCAGCCGGGCGGAGAGGCCACGATCCGTCAGGCGTCGCTGGCCGCGCTGGAGCAGATGGGTGTGCGCCATCTCGCCATGCGCCAGGCGGGCGACCTCTCCTTTGGCCAGAGCCGCCTCGTCGAGATGGCCCGCGCCATCGTCGGGCGGCCCAAGGTGCTCCTGCTTGACGAACCGGCGGCCGGCCTGCGCGGCGGTCTCGTCATGGAGCTGTCGACCATCCTGCAACGGCTGCGCGCGCAGGGCATGACGATCCTCGTCGTCGAGCATCGCATCAAGCTCGTGACCAGCATGTGTGACCGCGTCGTCGTGCTCAATCTGGGCGACCTCATTGCGAATGGCGCTCCCGCTGCCGTGATGGAGTCGCCTGTTGTCATCGAGGCCTATCTCGGCGAGCGCGCCGGCGCGGCCTCTCACGAGACGAGGGCGCGCCACATCCGTCGCCGCTCCGTCGATCATGCCGGAGCGCATGGTTGAACGAGACCAATTTTCCAATTTTCAGGGGAGGACGACCGTGAACAGGAAAAGGACAATGGGGGTGCGTGGCCTGCTGGCTCTGGCCGGCGCGAGCGCGGTGCTGGTGACAATGTCGCCGGGTGGGGCCGCGGCTCAGGAACAGCCGCTGATCGGCGTCTCGCTGCCGATGACGGGGGCCAAGGCTCTCGTCGGCCGCAACTTCAAACAGGGTGTCGAACTCGCCATGGCCGACATCAATGCCGCGGGTGGTGTGCTCGGCAAGCCGTTGCAGGTGGTCTTCGAGGACGACCAGGGCGACAACACCAACGGCGCGATCAACGCAGTCAACAAGATCATGCAGGTGCACAAGACGCCCGTGATGATCGGGCCGCACTATTCCGTGACACAAATGGCGACCCAAAATATCTACTGCAATGGCAAGATTGTCTCGCTCACCGGCGGCACCGGCGTTCCCGTCACCAATAGCGGCTGCAAATTCGTCATCCGAACCCGTTCCAACGACGACGTCCAGGCAAAGGCGATCATCGATTATGCCCAGAAGGCACTGAAGGCTGCAGACAAGGTCGCGATCTTCTATGCCAATGACGATTTCGGCAAGTCGGGCCAGGCCCGCGTGGTCGCGCAGATGGCGGCACTCGGCCTCAAGCCGGTGGCAATCGAGAGCCACAATCCCAATGACAAGGACTATTCGGCTCAACTCAGCAAGTTGAAGAATGCCGGTGCGGCGCTCGTGATCCTCTGGGCCCACGACACCGATGCCGCGCTGATCGTCAAGCAGGCGAAACAGTTCGGTCTGCCTTTCCGCTTCGCGGGGGCAGTGCTCAGCGAAGACGCTTTTCTCAAGCTCGCCGGCAGCGGGGCCGAAGGCGCGATAAGCGCTTCCTATTTCGTCCCGACAGATCCCAATCCGGCAGTACAGACTTTTGTCAAACGCTATGAGGAACGCTTCAAGATGGCGCCCGACGTCTGGTCCGCAACCTATTACGATGCAGCAATCCTCGCGGCGAAAGCGATCAACGCCGCCGGGTCCGCTGACGTTGCCAAGATCCGCGAATCCTTTGCTACCGTGAAGTATGACGGCCTGCTTGCGTCGTATGGATGCGACGAGAAGGGGGACTGCAACCGCCAGGTCAACATCGTCGAGATCAAGGGCGGGCAGCCCGTGGTCCTCGAAGCGGTCCGCTACTGAACGCCGGACGCCTCGATGCTGAAGATCCCCGCCACCGAACCGCCCGAGCTGGAACTGTCGCATGTCGACGTGTTCTACGGAAAGGCGCAGGTCCTCTTCGACCTCTCCATCCATGTTGAACGCGGTGAGGTCGCGGCGATCATCGGCGCCAATGGCGCCGGCAAGTCGACGACGCTCAACCTGATTATCGGCAAGCTGAAGCCGTCGGTGGGCACCGTCACCTTCGCCGGCGAGCCGATCACCGGCCGCCCGATCAACAAGGTCGTCGCCGGCGGCATCGCCTGCGTGCCGCAGCGTCGGCGGATCTTCAGCACGCTGACCGTGATGGAGAACCTCGAGGTCGGTGCCTATGTGCGCCGTCACGACAAGGGTGGGATCAGCGCCACCCTCGATGAGGTCTTCGAACTGTTTCCGGTCCTGAAGCGCAAAGCGGCTGACATGGGCGGCGTGCTCTCGGGCGGCGAGCAGCAGGCGCTCGCGATCGGACGAGGGCTGATGGCCGGCCCGCGGCTGCTGCTACTCGACGAACCCTCGATGGGCCTGTCACCCAAGCTGACCACCGAGATGTTTGCGAGCATCCGCAGGATCGCCGAGGGCGGCCGCACCGTCGTGATCGTCGAGCAAAACGCCTACGCGGCCCTCGGCGTCGCCGACTACGGCTATGTGCTCGAGGGTGGCAGCATCGCGCTCAAGGGCCATGCCGACGAGCTGCTGCGCGATGATCATGTGCGCGACGCCTATCTCGGCGCCTGATGCCATTCCTCATATTCACCCAACCCCAAGCAAAGGCAATTACCACATCATGACGAAGCTTCACGGCATCATCCCCGCACTCACCACACCCTTCGACGAGAAGGGTGACATCGACGAGGCCAAGTTCCGAAACCAGATCCGCTTCATGCTCGGCAAAGGTGTGCACGGCCTCTGCTTCGGCGGCTCGACGGGTGAGGGCCAGGCGCTGGAGCTCGGCGAGTTTCGCCGGCTCGGCGAAATCACCATGGAGGAAGTCGCGGGCCGGGTGCCGGTCGTCGCCGGCATCATCGCCAACTCGACGCGCGAGGTGATCAAACGCGGCGAACTGATCGCCGATCTCAAGGTCGATGCCTTGCAGGTGACGCCGGTCTTCTACGTCTTCCAACCCGACGACGATTCGAATTTCGGCCACTTCAAGACGTTGACCGAAGAGCTGAAGACGCCGGTTCTGCTCTACAACGTCATTCCCTGGAACCTGCTTTCGACGCCGCTCGTGCTGCGTATCCTGAACGAGATTCCGTGGGTCGTCGGTATCAAGCAGAGCCAGGGCCACATCACGCGCACGGCCGAGCTCGTCGCCAATGCGCCGAAGGACAAGGTCATCCTCGCCGCCGTCGATAACCTTCTCTACTCCTGCTTCCAGTTCGGTGCTCACGGCACGCTGGCGGCTTCTCCGACCGCAGCACCGGGCCCCTGCGTACGCCTGTGGAACGCCGTCAAGAAGAAGGACGACGAGACCGCGCTCGCCATCCACCACCGCCTCGTCAACTTCTGGTCGGTGCTGCCGCACGGCAATTTGCCGGCCTGCGTGAAGTATTCTCTCCATCTCCAGGGTCTCGACTGCGGCATCTCCCGCCAGCCCATGCCGATGCCCGACGCGGCCACCCGCGCCGCCATCGAGCGCACGCTGCCGGCGCTGCTCGAATACGACGTCTGATCGAGATCGTTCGGGGAGAACCGGTCCATGAAGAAGCTGATGAATACCGCCGACGCCTTCGTCGACGAGATGCTTGACGGGCTGGTGGCGGCTCACCCGGCACTGGTGCGGGAGGCGCGGGTCGTCCGCGCCGCCCAT
>NZ_JALBGZ010000592.1:0-3888 GCF_023006515.1 Bradyrhizobium sp. PRIMUS42 | reverse complement strand
GGCAGCCAGGAACGGCGCCGCGCTGCCGACCGAATAGACGCCGACGATCAGCTCACAGGCATAGAAGGCACCGGTGATCGGCGCACCGAACGCCGCCGCGATCGCCGCGGCAGCGCCGCAACCGACCATCAGGCGCAGATCGTTGCGGCGCAGATTGAAGAACTTGCCGAACAGCGAGGCGATCCCCGAGCCGATCTGGGTATAGCCCGCCTCGAGGCCGACCGAGGCGCCGCAGCCGTTGGAGATCAGCGTCTGGCTCGACACGATGACGCTGTCCCGCATCGACAGATTGCCGCCGCGCAGCGCGTTCGCCTCGATCGGGTCGACCGCGCTTGAAATCTTCATGCGCCGCCGCGACCATTCCATGATACCGAGCGCGAGCCCGCCGAGCGCAGGGGCGAGCAGCGCGGCCCAGGGACTCACATAGGCGTTGGACGAGAGGCGCACGTCGATGGGGATGCCGTAGATCACCACATGCGAGATCTGCGCGATCTCGGCCATCAACGTCACGACCGCTCCGGCCAGCGTGCCGATCACCAGCGAGAGCGGGATCAGGTAGAACTCGTTGCTGCGCAAGAGAGCGCGAAGCCGAACCATGGTCCGGTTCGTTCCCTTGCGATCAACGAGATGCCTGATCCGCACGAACACCTTTTGCCCTGCCCTATTCTTCCGACAGGCCGTAGCCGGCCATGCGCTGGCGGACCCGCTCGATCTCGTCGCTGGGAAGCAACGGCGGTTGTCCGATCTGGAGGCAGCCGTGATATTGCCGCGCCAGCGTCTCGACCTCGACGGCCAGCCACATCGCCTTGTCCAGCGTCTTGCCAATCGCGATCATGCCGTGATGGTCGAGCAGGCAGGCAAGCCGCCCCTCCAGCGCCCGCACCGCATGGTCGGACAGCTCCACGGTTCCGAACGTCGCATAGGGCGCGCAGCGGATGCTGTCGCCGCCGGCCGCCGCGATCATGTAGTGCACCGGCGGAATCTCCATGCCCATGATCGCCAGGATGGTGCAATAGGTCGGATGGGCATGCACCACGGCGTTGACGTCGGGTCGCGACTTCAGGATGTCGCGATGAAACCGCCATTCGCTCGACGGCTTCTGATCGGGCGCGTGTGCGCCGTCCATGGCCATGAAGACGATCTGGTCCGGCGTCATGGCCTCATAGGGCACGCTGGTCGGCGTGACCAGAAGCCCGTCCACATGCCGGACAGAGATATTGCCCGAGGTGCCCTGGTTGATGCCGAGCGCGTTCATGCGCCGGCAAGCGTCGATGATGGCCTGTCTCTTGGCGAGCTCGTCCGCAGTCATCGCATCCCGGTTTCCTGACGTGGTCTTGTTAGACCCGAAGTACGTCAAAGCAACATGGCAGTGCAAGCGAAAGCGGCCCGGATCCGGTGCCGCATTGGCGAGGCTCCTGCCAAACCGCGAAACGGACGGCAAAATCGACGGATTCACTTGATATCGCAGCCCTATGACAGGCTGGTCCGGACGGCCGCAATCCCGTTGATCACGAACTGCACCGAATAGGCGGCGAGCAGCATGCCGAGGACGCGCGAGAGCACGGCATTTCCGGTGCGCCCGAGGGTGCGCGCGATCAGCTGAGCCGAGACGAAACACAGCATGCAGAGCAGGCAGACCGAGACGACGACCGCGATGATGATCGCGAGCCTCCTTCCATGGCCGGCATCGCCGGAAAGGAGCAGCGTGGTCGCAATCGCGCCGGGGCCGGCCATCATGGGGATGGCCAGGGGAAACACCGCGACGTCGGAAGCGTGCTCGGACGTCGCCTTGTCGGCCTCGCGGGCCTCGCGATGCGGACGATCGCCGAAGATCATCTGGTAGGACACGCCGAACAACAGCAGCCCGCCGGCGATCTGGAAGGCGGGGATGCCGATCCCGAGCTGGCGCAGCAGCCAGTTTCCGACCAGCGCGATCACCACCAGGATCGAGGCGGCGATCAGCGGCGCCCGCAACGCGATCGTGCGCTTGACCTTGTCGGGCATGCCGCCGGTGGCGGCCAGAAAGGCCGGCGCGAGGCCGACCGGATCGACCACCAGCAGCAGCGTCACGAAGGCGGACAGGGCGAAGTCGAGCATGTGTCGGCGTGGTCCTCGGACGCTGGAACGATGGCTTCCGGGCAGACTTAGCCCAGCGCCACCGCTTTGCAAATCACTGGAGACGACAATGAGCGATAGTGGAATCGGAATGCTTCTTGGCCAGCTCTCGGCCAATCTGCTCTGGCTCTGGTTCATCGGAGCTTTCGTGCTCGGCGGGGTCCTCATCTATGGCGTGATGAAGGCCGGCCACCTGCGCCGCGGCGAGCGCGCACGGCTCGATCGCGCAACGGAAGAGCGGCAGCGCCAGGAAGATCCCTACAAGCGCCCGACCTGAGCGACCGCCACGCGCGCGTCGCGGTTTGGAACTTTCGTTCATCAAACGGCTTTGATCGCCTGAGGATTGAGGAGGGCGAGGCCTTCCCGTGTCACCTCAAGAGGAGGATGTATGGCCAAACGAACCAAGAAGCGCACAACCAAGAAGACGGCGGCGCGTCGGCCGCGTCAGGCGCCGAAGATGCTCAGCGACCTGTTTCTGGAGACGCTGAAGGACATCTATTTCGCCGAGAACAAGATCATCAAGACCTTGCCCAAGATGGCGAAGGCAGCGCATTCGAAAGAGCTGGCCGCCGCCTTCAACAAGCACCTGCGCGAGACCCAGGGCCAGGTCAAGCGGCTGGACCAGGTCTTCAAGATGCTGGGCAAGCCTGCACGCGGCAAGCCGTGCGAAGCCATCAACGGCATTACCGACGAGGGCGCCGAGATCATGAAGGAGTTCAAGGGCGCACCGGCGCTCGATGCGGGTCTGCTCGCGGCCGCCCAGGCAGTCGAGCATTACGAAATCTCCCGCTACGGCACGCTGCGCACCTGGGCCGAGGAGCTCGGCATGCCGGACGCAGCAAGGCTGCTGCAGGCGACGCTGGACGAGGAAGAGGCGACTGATCACGCGCTGACGGAGCTCGCGACGTCCGTGATCAACCTCGAAGCGGAGGAAGAGTACCGCGCCGCGGCCTGACGCCGTGCCCGCTCTATGACAGAACGCCGCGGCCATGCCGCGGCGTTTGCCTTTTTGGGCCATGCCGCGGCGTTTGCCTTTTTGGGCCATGCCGCAGCGTTTGCTTTTTTGGGCCGTGCCGCGGCGTTTGCTTTTCGGATCGCACGACCTGCATGGCACGTGCGCGCCGCCGGGCTGGATTTCCCGGGAACCAGCCCCATATGCAGGCTTCCCCACCCCCGAGTCCCGCATCATGCAACCGAAAAATCCCCTCGACTGGATGCTGTCCGAAGCCCTGGACTCGCTGACCCGCGCCGACCGGCTGCGCCAGCAGTTCGGCCGCCAGGAAGCCTGCTGGGAGCCGCCGATCGACGTGCTCGAGACCGAGCACGAGCTGCTGATCCTGGTCGCGCTCCCCGGCGTCAATCCGGACAATGTCGAGACGGTCATCCATGACGGCGTGCTCGTCATCTCCGGTCAACGCACCCTTCCGCCGGAGCTCCGCAACGCTCGCATCCACCGGCTCGAGCTGCCGCAGGGGCGTTTTGAGCGCCGCATTGCATTGCCCCTCGGCCGCTACGCCATCAGCCGCTTCGTGATGGACGGCTGCGTCGCGCTGCGCCTTGCAAAATCCTGAGGTCGATCATGGCCACCGAACAGATGAACAACGAACAGACCAATAACGACGTGAAGATCCCCGACGACGCGCTGATCGTCATCCCCGTGCGCGAGATGGTGCTGTTCCCCGGCGCCATCGCGCCGATCACAATCGGCCGTGCCAAGTCCATCGCCGCCGCGCAGCAGGCGCTGCGCGAGCAGCGGCCGGTCGGCATCGTCCT
>NZ_JALBGZ010000591.1:0-3892 GCF_023006515.1 Bradyrhizobium sp. PRIMUS42 | reverse complement strand
CGCCCCACGCCCGGCACCTCCGCCCCCTTCGCGCTCGACACCCGCCGCATTTGCCTGTTCGACCCCGAGACGGAGCGACTGATCGCATGACAAAGACGAACTATGCCGGCCTCGCGGACCGCGTGGTGCTGATCACCGGTGGCGCCAGCGGCATCGGTGCAGCCTTCGTGCGCGCCTTCGCCACCCAACGGGCGCGCGTCGCGTTCCTCGATGTCGACCAAGCGGCCGGCGCAGCACTGGTCGATGAGGTGACTGCAGCGGCTGGCACGGTCCCGCTGTTCGTGCCCTGCGATCTCCTGGACATCGACGCATTGCGCGCCGCCATGACGCAGGTCCAGCGATCGCTCGGTGACACCGCGGTCCTCGTCAACAACGCCGCCAACGACCAGCGCCAGATGCTGGCGGAGGTGACGCCCGCCGAGTTCGACTGGATGATCGGCGTCAATTTCAAGCACGTTTTCTTCGCCGCGCAGGCGGTGGTACCGCAGATGCAGGCGCGCGGCGGCGGCTCGATCATCAACATGTCCTCGATCGCCTGGATGCGCGGCGCGCCGGCGTTGCCGGTCTATGCCGGCGCAAAGGCAGCGATCGTCGGCTTCACCAACTCGCTGGCACGGTCGGTCGGTCCCGACCGCATTCGCGTCAACGCGATTGCGCCCGGCATGGTCGTCACCGAACGCCAGCGCCGGCTGTGGTATCCGGACGAGCAGGTCATCACCGAGATGCGCGCGCGCCAGGCGGTTCCGGATGCGGTGACGCCCGAGGACATCGCCAACATGGCGCTATTCCTCGCCTCAGATGACAGCCAACGCATTACCGGACAATGTTTTCGGGTGGATGCAGGCTTGGCGTAGCGTGCGCAGCAAATTTGTGTTGGGTCCGCTTTATTCTCCGAAGCAGACGTGAAGCATACGTTGACGCAAGTCGCCCTTGGGCCAATTGCGGAAGTCAACCTTTGGTCCAATCCTTCGTTTCGCAACACGAAATGTTAGAGATCGCCGAATGCGGGTGTCATGTTAGCAAGTCATAAACGATTGAGGCGTGATAACATCGCAACTTATAATGGTTGATAAAATGCGCTATATCACGCTTTCACTGTTCATGTTTCTCGCTTCCGCGCTGCAAGCGGAAGCAGCACCAACATCCATTCGCTGCACAGGCAAGTATTATCAGCAGCAGCAACCCTACTTCGTGACCTATGACCTCGAGTCCACTCACTTCGTATTCGAGAACCCAGGTGCAAACATACTACCTGGCGAGATCATCAGGGTAAGTGACGCGCAACTTGACCTCAGCCTGAGGGCTGATGGCGGACGTATCCTTCTTTCCTTCAATCGCACGCGCAACGTGATGACGTGGCCGGGAATGCCTGCCCAGGAAATGGGAAGAGAGACACTGCAACACGTCTGCACGGTCGTTGCTGGCAGAACGATGCTGTCAGCTTTCCGGCAACCTGAGCAATTTGACCTGAAGCGCCTCGATCCGGTTGATGCCTTTTCACTCACCTGCCCGGGCCAATATGGCCCATACTTCGTCACCCTAGATCGCTCTACAAAGACCGTAGTTCTAGAGACTCAATCAGCGGCCGAGATCATGTCAGGCAACATCACTGGGGCCAACGATGGCTCTATTAGCTTTGCGGTCGCCGGTCACTCGGGCCGCCATTTTGATCTCGTCTGGGATGATAGCAAGCGATTGCTGACTTGGGTTGCTGATGATCCGACAAGGCCGAAAATAAGCCACGAATGCGCTGTCACGGAGCCCCGATCAATCATGGAAACTTATGCAGGTCTAGCGCGCTGGCGCCGAATGTGACTGATGGTGGTCCTAGCGTTTAGGACTGCTTTGGGTCAAAAGCGCCCCTCAGCGGGCATCGGCGTGAACGTCAACTACGGCCAAAAAGCTGACATTGACAACCTTGGCTGCTACAATTGGATCGTTGGCCCAAAGCCCAGGTTTCTGCTTGGAGAGAAAAACAGCACTGCACGAGCTGCTTGAGCTTAAAAAGCCGCTGGACGAGATCCTGCCTACCCTCGATCGTCTTGGGCGGGATAACGTCCCTTTGGTTAACCTCGAGCGAAGGCATGTGGCGTCGATCCTTCGTCGCTATTGCGACGGCGATTTGAACCGCTATGACGTCGAACGCTGGGCCAGTTTAATCGTGTCTCGCAACGACATTGGCTACAATTCAGACGACGTTGTCAGGGAGTATCTGCTAGAACTCGCACTTCCTGCAAACAGGGCGCTAACAAGAGAGCGCGCTGGCAAATCCGCGATTGCGTTGATCGAAGGACCGACAGCAAAAGCGGTCGAAGCTGCTGCCCGCGTCCTTCACCACGAAGCACTACGTCATGGTTGGTGGGGCAAATACAAGAAGTCTTACGATGAGCTTGCTGCAACCGATCCAATCGGGAAGTACGAATTCGACGGCCTAGTGGAGCGTATGCTGATAGCGGCTGCGCGGGCTAAAACTGATGACAATCAATGACCAACGAGCCGCCCGACATGTCCTCTTCGGGACAAAAAGCCGCCAATTGCGCTCAAACCAAGTGACCTCCGCTCGGCCGCTGCCAGCCGACGCTTACGAGGCGCCCTAGCCTAGTCTTCCGCCCTTCCGCATCGTGGCCAGCACGACATCGGCCGCCAGCACGCTCGGTGACCTGTTGCCCGTCGACATGATCCGGTCGAGTTGGGCAAAGGCCTCGACTTGCCGCAGCCGCAGCGGGGAATCCGTCAGCACATCGTGAAGCGCGGGCGCCAGCTTCTCCGGCGTGCAGTCCTCCTGCAGATACTCCGGAATGACGTCCTCACCGATCACGAGATTGGCGAGGATCACCGAGGAGACGCGGATCGCGCGGCGCAAGATGAAGGCCTCGACCGCGCCGACGCGATAGGCGGTCACCATCGGAATGCCCGACAACGCGAGCTCCAGCGTC
The DNA here is from genome assembly GCF_023006515.1 of Bradyrhizobium sp. PRIMUS42. Taxonomy (NCBI): domain Bacteria; kingdom Pseudomonadati; phylum Pseudomonadota; class Alphaproteobacteria; order Hyphomicrobiales; family Nitrobacteraceae; genus Bradyrhizobium; species Bradyrhizobium sp. PRIMUS42. The sequence continues at coordinate 956 of NZ_JALBGZ010000591.1, read as the reverse complement.
ACCGTGCCGGATTTGGCCAGTGCTGCACGCGCGACGCGGAATACGGCGCGCTTCTCGTTCTCGCCGGTCACGATCCTTGGCTTGACCGGCCAGTTCGCGATGCCCTCGCGGATGGTGGCTTCCAGATGCGGCATGGTCGGCAGTATCAGCTCGAACGCACGCCCCTCGGCCTGCAAGCGTCCGAGCGTTGCGCCGAATACATCGAGATGGTGCCTGACCTCGCTGCGGCGGCTGCCGGGCAGCACCAGCAGCACTGGCGGCTCGCCGGCGCGGCGCGCCTGCTCCTCTGCGTTGGGCCGCAACGACGGCAATTGCTCGATGAGGGGATGGCCGACATAGCTACACGGTGGCCCGCCGAGCTTGCGGTATTCCTCCGGCTCGAACGGCAACAGGCCGAGCACATGGTCGACATAGCCGAGCATGGTCCGTGCCCGCCCCGGCCGCCACGCCCAGAGCTGGGGCGAGACGTAATCGACCACCGGGATCGTCGAATTCTTCGCGCGCACGCGGCGGGCGACGCGATGGGTGAAATCGGGACTGTCGATGATGACGAGCGCGTCCGGCGCGGCTTCCAGCACGGCGTCCGCCGTGTTGCGGATCAACCGCAGGATCTTCGGCAATTGCTGTACCACGGCGGCGAAGCCGACGATCGACAGCTCCTCGATCGGAAACAGCGATTCCAGCCCCTCGCGCGCCATGGTGCGGCCGCCCACGCCTGCGAATTCGACGCCGTCGCCGAGGCGCTGGCGCAGCACCTTCATCAAGGCGCTGCCGAGCCGGTCGCCGGATTCCTCGGTGGCGATCAGGAAGATCCTGCGCTTGGGATCGCGGGACTGCGTCACGCCGGCAGGCCGATGACGAAGAGATATTTGGCGTCGGCGAGCGCGATCATCGCCTGCGGCTCGGCGGCGATGGTGTTGCCGGCAATGACGGCGATGCCGGCGAGGCCCGCGGCG
>NZ_JALBGZ010000590.1:0-3902 GCF_023006515.1 Bradyrhizobium sp. PRIMUS42 | reverse complement strand
CATCGTCTGGGGCTGCAGCGCGCAGGTCGCGACGCAAGGCGGCGATCTCGGTCGGATGTCGGCGCTCGATGCCGGCTATGACGTGCGCGCCAGCGCCGTGACGCTCGACCGCTTCTGCGGAAGCGGCATCACCAGCGTCAACATGGCGGCAAGCTCGATCATGGCGGGCGCGGAAGACCTCGTCATCGCCGGCGGCTGCGAGATGATGTCGATGGAGGGACGCCGCGGCTCGGGTCCGATGATGATGGACAACGGTAATCTGCGCCTGCGCGCGCGGCATCCGCAGTCGCATCAGGGCGTCTGCGCGGACGCGATCGCGACGATGGAAGGCATCACGCGAAGGGACGTCGACGCGCTCGGGCTGGAGAGCCAGAAGCGCGCGGCGCACGCGATTGCGAACGGGCACTTCACCAAGAGCCTCGTGCCCGTCCACCGCGAGGACGGCAGCCTCGCGCTCGACCACGAGGAGTACCCGAGGCCGCAGACCACGATGGAAGGCCTCAGCAGCCTGAAGCCGGCATTCCCCGCGGTCGCGGACTACGCGCTCGACGACAAGGGCACGACCTATCGTGGCCTGATCCTGCAGCAGTACCCGGACCTGAATATCGACTTCGTCCACCACGCCGGCAACTCGTCCGGCGTGGTCGACGGCGCCGCCGCGATCCTGCTGGCCTCGCCCGCTTACGCCAGGGCGCACGGCCTTAAAGCCCGCGCCCGTGTCGTCGCGATGGCGAACATGGGGGACTCGCCGACCCTGATGCTGAACGCGCCGGTGCCGGCCACGCGCAAGGTGCTGGCGAAGGCGGGCCTCACCATCGACGACATCGACCTGTTCGAGATCAACGAGGCCTTTGCGGTGGTGGCGGAAAAATATATCCGTGACCTCAAGCTCGATCGCGCCAAGGTCAACGTCAACGGCGGCTCGATCGCACTCGGCCACCCCATCGGCGCCACCGGCTCGATCCTGATCGGCACCGTGCTCGACGAGCTCGAACGGCGCGATCTCAAGCGCGGTCTCGTCACCATGTGCGCCGCCGGCGGCATGGCGCCCGCCGTCATCATCGAGCGCGTCTAGCCAATCTCACCCTCGCTTTCTCCCTGCTTTTACGGGGAGGAAGAGCGGCTACGTGCGATCTAACCCTTATTTTTCAGGGTGAAACGCGCGCCTCCTTGCACAAAGAGACTGGTCGCCGCTTGTCGAAAGCGGCGAATCAGCTTTAGCAAGATGGCGTGCGGGCCTTTGAAACAAGGCAAAATCCGCTGCCCGAGGCTTCTCCCGCGCCGGAAGTAGCTAAAAAGCAGGGTTTTTTGCTACAGAGGGCCAAAAAAGCCCGTAAAACCGCGACAAAACCGTGCAGAAGGCTATAGGCCTTCGCCGGTTGGTCTAATATGCAACCGCCAACGAATCAGAGGAGACACGATGGCAACCCAAATGTCCAAATCGCAGTTGATCGAAAAGATTGCGACCGCCACCGAGCTTTCCAAGCGCGACGTCAAGAGCGTCATGGAGACGCTGACCGACGTCGGTCACAAGGAGCTCAAGAAGAACGGCCTGTTCCTGGTGCCGGGCTTCGCCAAGTTCGTGGTCATCAAGAAGCCCGCGACCAAGGCACGCAAGGGCACCAACCCGTTCACGGGCGAAGAGATGATGTTCAAGGCCAAGCCGGCCCGGAAGATCGTCCGCGCCCGTCCGGTCAAGGCCGCCAAGGACGCCGTGGGCTAACGACGCAAAGGCCCCCTCGGGTAGGAGGGGGCCTTTTGTTTGGGGCAGCCGCGAGGGCCTGAGACGGAGGGCTCAACCCTTGCGGCGCTTCACCCGGACCGGGATCGGTTGAAGCCGCGGCTCGGGTCCTGCAAGCGCATCGCGCACCCGGTCAATGGCACGATCGAGCAGCTGGCGCAGCCGCTGCGTGTTCCGAGATTGCTTCGCTTCTTCCAGCAGTTTCTTCATCGCATTCACTCCGCCGCCTCGACCTTTGCCTCGACCGGCTCGAGCGCCGCGGCGATGGCTTCGTCGACGCGCTCCAGCCAGATGAATTCGAGGTTGTCCCGCGCGCTCTTCGGGATGTCGTCATAGTCCCGCTTGTTGCGCGCCGGCAGCATCACCCGCTTCAAGCCGGCAGCAGCCGCAGCGACCACCTTCTCCTTGATGCCGCCGACCGGCAGCACCAGGCCGCGCAGCGAGATCTCGCCGGTCATCGCCGTATCGCTCCTCACCGTACGATTGGTGAGCAGCGACGTCAGCGCCGTGAACATCGCAACGCCCGCGCTCGGCCCGTCCTTCGGGGTCGCGCCCGCGGGAACATGAACGTGGATGTCGCTCTTCTCGAACACCTGGGGATCGATGCCGAGCTGCGACGCCTTGCTCTTCACCAGCGTCAGCGCAGCCTGCACGCTCTCGCGCATGACCTCGCCGAGCTGGCCGGTCAGGATCATCCCGCCACGGCCGGGCACACGCGAAGCCTCGATGAACAGGATGTCGCCGCCGACAGGCGTCCAGGCAAGGCCGGTGGCCACGCCCGGAATGCTGGTGCGCTGCGCGATCTCGCCTTCGAAGCGCGGCTGGCCCAGCACAATGGCGATGTCCTTCGTTCCCACCACGATCTTCGCGGCCGTGCCCTCGGCGACCTGCACCGCGGCATGCCGGAACAGCTTGCCGATCTCGCGCTCGAGGTTACGCACGCCGGCCTCGCGGGTGTACCCCTTGACCACCAGCTTCAGCGCCTCCGGCTCGATCTCGGCCTGCTCGGCCGAGAGGCCGTTGGCCTCCAGCTGCCGCCGCACCAGATAGCGGCGCGCGATCTCCAGCTTCTCGTCCTCGGTGTAGCCGGCGAGGCTGATCAGCTCCATGCGGTCCAAGAGCGGACCCGGGATCTGGTCCAGCATGTTGGCGGTCGCGATGAACACCACGCGCGAGAGGTCGAAGGGCACGCCCAGGTAATTGTCCCGGAACGTCCCGTTCTGCTCGGGGTCGAGCACCTCCAGCATGGCAGCCGACGGATCGCCCTGCACGCCGCGGCCCATCTTGTCGATCTCGTCCAGCATCATGACGCAGTTGCGGCTGCCGGCCTTCTTGATGCCCTGGATGATGTTGCCGGGCAGCGCGCCGATATAGGTGCGCCGGTGGCCGCGGATCTCGGCCTCGTCATGCACGCCGCCCAGGCTGACGCGCACGAAGGGGCGACCCATCGCGCGTGCGATGGATTGTCCCAGCGAGGTCTTGCCGACGCCGGGCGGGCCGACGAAGCACAGGATCGGGGCCTTGCCCTGCGGTGCGAGCTTGCGCACCGCCAGATATTCGATGATCCGGCTCTTGATCTTCTCCAGGCCGAAATGGTCGGCATCCAGGATGGCTCGCGCCTCCTTGATGTCGATCGGCTTCTCCGCGGGCAGCGCCCAGGGCAGCTCGATCAGCCAGTCGAGATAGGTGCGGACCATGCCGGCTTCGCCGGCGGCCTCAGGCATGCGTTCATAGCGGCGCAGCTCCTTCCTGGCGTGCGCGTCCGCCTCGGGCGGCATGTTGGCCTTGGCGATGGCGGACGTCAGCTCGGCGACCTCGGCCGCCTTGCCGTCGCCTTCGCCGAGCTGGCGCTGAATGGTCGCCATCTGCTCACGCAGGATCGCCTCGCGCTGCCGCTCGTCGAAGGAGGCCTTGGTCTTCTGGCCGATCTCGTTGGAGATGCGCAGCACCTCCAGCCGCTCGGCCAGATGCTTGGACACCTTCTCGACGCGCAAGGCGAGGTCGATGGTCTCCAGCACCTCCTGCTTGTCCTGCGGCTTGATGTCCATGAACGAGGTGGCCAGATCCGCCAGCGCGCCGGGCGCACTGGTGCCCTGGAACATCGCGGCCAGCTCGGGCGGCGCCTGCGGCAACAGCTCGATCGCCTCGATCGCCTGGCGCT
>NZ_JALBGZ010000058.1:0-16811 GCF_023006515.1 Bradyrhizobium sp. PRIMUS42 | reverse complement strand
CGATGCCGGGCGCGTGCTGATCCCCTATGCCGAGCGCGCGGTTGCCGCGGCGCAGGACGCCGACCAGGCGATACGTGCGTTGACCAAGCAGAATGCGGGGCCGGTTTCGCTGGCGGTAACCGGCACGCTCGCCGATAGCCGCCTGGCGACCATCATGAAGCGGTTTGCCAGGGAAAATCCCGCCGTCGCGCTGACCTTGCGGACGGCGACCAGCGCGGAGGTTAGTGATCTCATCCGGCGCGGCGAGGCCACGATCGGCCTGCGCTACAACCTTGACCGCGCCGGCGATCTCGCCTGCGAGCTGGTGCTGACCGAGGCATTGCAGGTCGTTTGTGCGCCGGACCATCCGCTGGCCGGCAAGCGCGTGAAGCGGCTTGCCGAGCTTCGCGGTGAACGCTGGATCGCATTTCCGGAAACGCGCGGACGCCGCGAGATCGCCGCGGCCCATGTGTTCGCGCTGTTTCTCACGCAAGGGCTCGGCGAGGTCGAATGGACGGCAGTCGACAGCCTCACCGCGCAGAAGCGCCTCGTGGAGGCCGGCTTCGGTCTTGCGCTGCTGGCGCGGAGTCATGTGGCTGAGGAGCTGCGCGCAGCCTCGATCGCGACGATCGCCGTCGGCGATCTTGCCGCGGATCAGGACGTCGTCCTCGTGACGCGTCGCGGCGGCTTTCTGAGCGCTGCCGCCGAGCGCCTGCTCGACACCATCCGCCGCAACTTTGCCGGGCGGGATGGTTCGGCTCCACAGGACGTCAGAAAGAGAACGCCGGCGCGCAAGGTTGTTGCGCGCCGGCGCCTCGCCTGATTGGATTATTTCCCTGCCTTCACCTCGGCGGCTGCCACCCCGAGCAGCTCGCTCATCTTGGCGCGAATCGCCTGTTCGGTGACGGCGACGTTCTTGGCGGCAAAATCGGCGGTGAGCTTACGCACGACGTCGGCATCGCCGGCCTCCTCGAAATCGGCCGCGACCACCTCCTTGGCATAGGCGGTGGCGGCATCGCCCGACATGCCGAGCTTTTCGGCCGCCCACAGCCCGAGCAGCCGGTTGCGGCGGGCCTCCGCCTTGAATTTCTGCTCCTCGTCGAGGGCGTACTTCTTCTCGAAACCTTCCTGGCGCTTGTCGAACTCGCTCATGCCTTGTTCCAAATCCCTCTGAATGGAGCGGGGGCCTTCCGTTGCGACCGCCCGGCTGCGTGCCTACATAGATAGCACATGTCGGCAAAACAACGGGCCGTTAAGCCGCAGGCGAGACGGTATAAGTTGGCGCCGGACGGCCGGATCGATTGTGCTCGGTCAGCCAATCGGATAGGTTGCCTAAGGTTTGGTTCCCGCTCTGTTTCCGAGGGTTCGAGACGGGTTCCTGGCCGTTCACGGCAGCTCCGCTGTGGGTCGTAAATCCTAGTAACCGGAGCACACCAAATTCATGGATTTCAACAAAACACGGTACATCCCAATGAGCCGTCGGCGTCGCATTTATGAAGGCAAGGCAAAGGTTCTCTATGAAGGCCCGGAGCCCGGTACCTTGATCCAGCACTTCAAGGATGACGCCACCGCGTTCAATGCCAAAAAGCATCAGGTGATCGAGGGCAAGGGCGTCCTCAACAACCGGATCTCGGAGTACCTGTTTCAGCACCTCAACGACATCGGGGTGCCGACCCACTTCATTCGCCGCCTCAACATGCGCGAGCAGTTGATTCGCGAGGTCGAGATCGTGCCGCTGGAAGTGGTGGTGCGGAACGTTGCCGCCGGCTCGCTGTCGCAGCGCCTCGGCATCGAGGAGGGCACGCAGCTGCCCCGTTCGATCATCGAATTCTACTACAAGAACGACCAGCTCAACGACCCCATGGTGTCGGAAGAGCACATCACCGCCTTCGGCTGGGCGACGCCGCAGGAGATCGACGACATCATGGCGCTCGCCATCCGTGTCAACGACTTCCTCACCGGGCTCTTCCTCGGCATCGGCATCCGCCTCGTCGACTTCAAGATGGAGTGCGGGCGCCTGTTCGAGAACGAGATGATGCGCATCATCGTCGCCGACGAGATCTCGCCGGATAGCTGCCGTCTTTGGGACATCAAGTCGAACGAGAAGCTCGATAAGGACCGCTTCCGCAGGGATCTTGGCGGCCTGCTCGAGGCCTATACCGAAGTTGCAAAACGCCTCGGCATCCTCATGGAGAACGAGCGTCCGCAGGGCTCCGGCCCGGTGCTGGTGAAGAGCTGAGGGGATTTGACGTGAAGGCACGTGTTACCGTTACCTTGAAGACGGGCATCCTCGATCCGCAAGGCAAGGCCATCGAAGGCGCGCTGAAGTCGCTCGGCGTCGATGGGGTTGCCAGCGTCCGCCAGGGCAAGGTGTTCGACATCGAGCTCGCCGGCGCCGACAAGACCAAGGCGGAAGCCGCGCTGAAGGACGCCGCCGACAAACTGCTGGCGAACACCGTGATCGAGAATTATCGGGTCGAGCTGCTGAGCTAGGCCCGCCTGCCCTCGTAGCCCGGACGGAGCGACGCGAAATCCCGGGGGCCCGTCCGCGGCGGCGCTGTCCCGGATTGCGCGGAGCCTGTCATCGGGCGGCGCTTCGCGCCGGCCCGTTGGCTCCATCCGGGCTAAGAGGCAACTCTCTCACAGCCACCCGGCGCGGCGAAAACGCCAGTACAGCGCGGTGCACGCCGTCAGCATCACGCCGAGCAGCATGTAATAGCCGTAGTCCCATTCCAGCTCCGGCATGTGCTTGAAGTTCATGCCGTAGATGCCGGCGAGCGCGGTCGGGATCGCGATGATCGCAAGCCATGAGGCGAGCTTCTTCGACACCGCCGTCTCCTGCGCCTGGCCGACCAGCAGGCTCGCCTCGAAGGCGAAGGCCAGCACCTCGCGCATGGAATCGATGCGCTCCTGGATGTTGCGGACGTGGTCGGTGACGTCGCGGAACAGCGGCTGCATGGCTTGCCGCACCATCGACAGCTCGTCATGCTCGAGACGGCGGCAGACCTCCACCAGCGGCCCGATCGCGTTGCGCAGCCGCAACAGATCGCGGCGCAGCATGTAAAGCCGTTCGATCTGCGCCTTGGTGATCGCGTGCGCGAGCACGTCATCCTCGATCGCCTCGATCTCAACGTGAATGCTCTCGAGCACGGGCGAGTAGTTGTCGACGATGAAATCGAGGATGGCGTAGAGGATGTAATCCTCGCCGCGTGCGAGCGCCCGCGGGCAGCTTTCGCAGCGTTCACGGACCGGCTTGTAAGACGTCGAAGCGCCGTGGCGCACCGACACCAGATAGCCTTCGCCGACGAAGATGTGGGTCTCGCCAAAGGCGATGCGGCCCTCGATCAATTGCGCGGTGCGGGCCACGATGAAGAGAGCCTCGCCATATTGCTCGATCTTCGGCCGCTGATGGGCGTGGTTGGCGTCCTCGATCGCGAGCTCGTGCAGGTCGAATTGCTTCTGCACCGCGCCGAGCAGCGCCATGTCCGGCTCGTGCAGGCCGATCCAGACCACGTGGCCAGGTTTGGACCGCCAGCTCGAGGCCTCGCTGATGGCGATATTGGCGATGCGCCGGCCATCGACATAGGCGCCGGCAGCGACGACGCCCTCGGTTGATACCGGCTCGGCGGGGGATGTAGGCAGCGACGGGACGTTCATGGCTTCAATCCCGGGCAAATCGACCGACCGAACGGTGCGGCCACAGCCTATGCGTATGGGCCTGTGTACAAGGCCCTGTGCCGAGGCTAGCACTGGTAAAATCCCCGTCAAATGGTTATGTCTCTTCACGAAATGGCCCGTTGGCCAGCCCGATTCCTGCCACCGTCGGAACCTCTGTCATGAAAGCCGCCATACTCGTCTTTCCCGGAATCAACCGCGAGCGCGACATGGCGCGTGCCTTGAGGCTGATCTCCGGCAGCGAGCCGGCGATGGTCTGGCATGCCGAGACGTCGCTGCCTGCGGGCACGGATCTCGTGGTGGTGCCGGGCGGCTTCTCCTACGGCGACTATTTGCGCTGCGGTGCCATCGCTGCCCGCGCGCCGGTGATGGACGCGGTGCGCGACTATGCGGCCAAGGGCGGCCTCGTGCTCGGCGTCTGCAACGGTTTTCAGATCCTCTGCGAATCCGGCCTCCTGCCGGGCGTCTTGATGCGCAACGCGCGGCTGAAATTCATCTGCCACGACGTGCATCTGCGCGTCGAGCGTTCCGATACGCCGTTCACCCGCGGCTACAATGCCGGGCAGGTGATCCGCGTGCCGGTCGCCCATGGCGAGGGCAATTACGAGGCGGATGAAGAGACGATCAAGCGGCTCGAAGGCGAGGGGCGGGTGCTGTATCGCTACTGTTCCGCCGACGGCGTGGTGGACGAAGCCCACAACATCAACGGCGCGGCGCATTCGATCGCCGGCATCGTCAACGACAGGGGCAACGTGCTCGGCATGATGCCGCATCCGGAAAACCACGTCGAAGACATCATGGGCTGCACCGACGGCCGCGGCCTGTTCGCCGGTCTCGTCCAGCATCTGGAAAAGGCCGCGTGATCTCGTTCGTGCTGAAGCGGTCTCTCGCCGCGATCGCGGCGCTGTCGCTCGCGTCATTTTCGCTCGCAACCAGCGCCCACGCGCAGGATTACCCCAAGCGTCCGATCACCATGATCGTGCCGTTCGCGGCCGGCGGCACCTCGGACGTGATCGCGCGCACGGTGGCCGAGCAGATGGGAATCGCGCTCGGCCAGACCATCGTGATCGAGAACGTTGCGGGCGCCGGCGGCTCGACCGCATTGGCGCGCGCCTACCGCGCCGAGCCCGACGGCTACACCATCGCGATCGGCAATGCCGGCACCAATGCCGCGACCTACACGATCTATCCAAAACTGCCGTTCGCGCCGGAGTCTTTCGTCCCGGTCGCCATGGTGGCGAAGACATTCGGCATCGTCGCGCTGCGCAAGGATTTTCCGGCGAAGGACCTGAAAGAGTTCATCGCCTACGCCAAGGCCAATCCCGGCAAGATCAATCTCGGCCATGCCGGCGTCGGCTCGTCGAATTATCTGATCTGCAAGAGCTTCGTGACTGCCGCCGGCATCGACGCGACGCTGGTCGGCTATCGCGGCGCGGCGCCCGCGCTGACCGATGCGGTCGGCAGCCAGATCGACGGCGTCTGCGATGCGGCCGCCTCGGTCTCGCAGTCGATCAACGAGAAATTGGTGAAGGGACTGGTGGTCGGCTCGACCGTGCGCCTCGCCACGCTGCCCGACCTGCCGACGTCGGCGGAAGCGGGCCTGCCTGAATTCGAGGCACAGGGCTGGAACGGCTTGTTCGCGCCGAAGGGCACGCCGCCGGCGGTGATCGCCAAGCTCAACGCCGCCGCGCGCACCGCCGTCGAGACCGACGCGGTGAAGAAGCGCTTTGCCGATCTTTCGACCGTCGCTCCCGACGCCAACGAGCATGCGCCGGAGCTGCTGCAGCAGCTCGTGACGCGCGACGTCGAGAAGTACCGGAAGATGCTGGCCGACGACGCCAAGCCGTAGGCACAGCCCCCGCTCGAGAAGGCTTATTGAAGCGCGGGGATCCGGGCGATGGCCTTGATCTCGAAGTCGAACCCGGCCAGCCAATTCACACCAACGGCCGTCCAGTTTGGATAGGGGGCTTCACCGATCTCGGTTGTGCGGACGGCCATCACCGTCTCGATTTGATGAGCCGGATCGGTGTGGAAGGTGGTGACGTCCACCACATCGTCCAAGCTGCATCCGGCCGCCGCGAGCACGGCACGCAAATTGGCAAACGCGCGCCGCACCTGGTCCTCGAACACCGGCTCGGGCGAGCCGTCCTCGCGGCTGCCAACCTGTCCCGAGACGAAGAGCAGGTCGCCGGACCGGATGGCGGCGGAATAGCGATGCTCTTGATAGAGCGCGTGGCGATTGGCGGGGAAGATGGCCTGGCGGTGGGGCATGTCTCGAGCCTTTCAATGAGCAATGGCGGCCGGGGCGCTCAGGCGCCCCTGATGGCGCCGGGGGTGGTGCAACCACCACTTTCCATATACGTTTCGTATGTGAGATGTAATTCACATACGAGGCGTATGTCAACGGAAAATCGGAGTGACGCATGGCAATGGGGAAACGCGCGGCGGCCATGGCAGAAAACCGGGCGAAGCTCATCCGCGCCGCGCGCGAGGCATTTGCCACACAAGGTTATGCAGACGCGTCCATGGACGAATTGACCGCCGCGGTCGGGCTGACACGGGGCGCGCTGTATCACAACTTCGAAGACAAGAAGGGGCTGCTCTGGGCCGTGGTCGAGCAGATCGACGGCGAAATGGCGGAACGGCTGCGCGTGGTCCGCGAGCGAGCGCCCAGCCTGTGGGAAGGCCTGCTCGCAGAGGGGGGCGCCTATATCGAAATGGCGCTCGATCCCGAGATTCAGCGCATCATGCTGCTTGATGGACCTGCCGTGCTCGGTGATCCCTCCAAATGGCCCGGTGAGAATGCCTGCCTCGACATCACGATGCGAACGATCGGGTCGCTGATCGAACAAGGCGTGGTGAAGCCGGTCGATGTCGAAGCGGCGGGGCGATTGCTCAACGGCGCTGCGCTCAGTGCCGCGCTCTGGGTGGCCGCAGCCGACGATCCGAAATGCGTGCTGCACAAGGCGGTTGAGGCCTTTCGCGAATTGGCGAGCGGATTGCTGCTCAGGACGGGTTGACCGCGCGTGATGCAGTTGCGCGCCGTAGTTGCTTCCCGCCCATGAACCTCCATCGCGTTTCGACTGACTCTGCGTCGCCATCAAAGGCGCGTCCGCCCGAGGTCGCTGATTCTCGGTGAGCGGAGCAACTCAAAGTTGTTTCGTCGCGATAGTTGTTGTATCCGGAAGCTCGCGCCTCATTGTGCTTTCGGATGTCACATGCCCGTTGCTCTCGTCGTTCTGTTGCTCGACATCACGCTGATCTATCACGCATCGCGAACCGGGCGGTTGCAGCCCTGGGCCTTCATCATCCTCATGGTGCCGCTGATCGGTGCACTCGCCTATATCGCGGTCGAGCTCGTCCCGGAGTGGTTTTCGAGCCCCGGCGCGCGTCAGGCGCGACAGCGCGTTGCCAACCGGCTCGATCCCGAAAAGCGCTATCGTGAGCTGTCCGATCTGCTGGCTGGCGCCGACACCATCGCCAACCGCGCGGCGCTGGCCGAAGAGTGCGCAAATATCGGCCGGTTCAGCGAAGCGGAGGCGCATTACGATCACATTCTGAAACTGCCGTTAGGTCACGATCCCGCCTATGCGTTTCGCAAGGCGCAGGCCGAGTTTTCCGCCAAGCGCCCCGCTGACGCGCTCGCAACGCTCGACGATCTCCAGAAGCAATGGCCGGACTTCGATTCCGCCGATGCGCATCTGCTCTACGCTCGCGCGCTTGCGGAGGTCGGCCGGCTCGACGAGGCGCTCGAGGAGTATCACGCGCTCGCCGGCTACTTCCCCGGCGCCGAAGCGCGGGTGCGCTACGGCATGCTGCTGCAAACGGTCGGCCGCGGCGCCGAAGCACGGATGGTCTTCAACGAGCTCCTGATCCAGATGCGGCGCGCGCCGAAATATTTGCGCAAGGCACAGGCGGAGTGGTTGTCGATCGCAGAGAAGCAGCTTTCGGCCTGAAAGCGTCGAGGTCGAATGCCGTCAGGCTGGGAAGCTCACAGAAACACCAGCGATATCCAGGGCACGAACGTGATCAGCAGCAGGCCCAGGAACAGCCACGCGAGATAGATCCAGATCCTGCGCATGCCGGCGTCCGGCGGCACATTGCCGATGATGCAGGCGGCATAGTAGCAAAGGCCGAACGGCGGCGCGAACAGGCCGAGGCCCATGGCTAGGATGACCACCATCGCATAGTGCACCTCGTGGATGCCGAACTGCGCCGCCACCGGGAAGAGCAGCGGGCCGAACAACACGATGGCCGGAATACCTTCGAGCACGCTGCCGAGCACGATGAAGGCGACCACCGAGATCAGCAGGAAGCCGTAGGCCCCCCCGGGCACGCCCGCCATGCGCGCGGCAAGGTCGTGCGAGAAGCCGGATTGCGCGAGCGCCCAGGCCATCGAGCTCGCGGCGCCCACGATGAACAGGATCGAGCCGGAGAGCGAGGCGGTCTGGACCAGCATCGGCAGCACGTTCTTCCATGCCAGGCTGCCACGATAGATGATCAGGCCGAGCACGAGGCAGTAGGCGATACCGATGGTCGAGACTTCGGTTGCGGTGGCAACCCCCTCGACCACCGCGCTGCGGATCAGGAACGGCAGGGCGAGCGCCGGCAGCGCCACCCAGAGCGTTTTCGCCACCACGGAGAGGGGGGCGCGCGCGACTTTGACCCCGGCATGCTCCTCTGTACCTGCCCGATAACGCGCGACGAAGGCGAGCACGATCGCCAGCACGATCCCCGGCAGGATGCCGGCGGTGAACAGGGCCGCGATCGACACGCCGGTGACGGAGGCGATCGCGATCAGAACGATCGACGGCGGGATGGTCTCGCTCATCGCGCCCGACGCCGCGAGCAGCGATACCAGCTCGCCATCCTTCATGCCGCGCTTGCGCATTTCGGGAAACAGCACTGGTGCGATCGCGGCCATGTCGGCGGTTTTGGAGCCGGAGATGCCCGACACCAGCAGCATGGCGCCGAGCATCACGTATGACAGCCCGCCGCGGACATGGCCGAGCACGGAGGCGAGGAACGCGACCATGACCCGCGCCATGCCGGTCTGCTCGACCAATTGCCCGAGCAGCACGAACAGTGGCACAGCGAGCAGGATCAGCGAGCTCATGCCCTCGTCGATCCGTCCGACCACGACCAGCAACGGCGTCCGTGTCGTCGTCAGCAGGAAAGCGACGGTCGCAAGACAAAAGGAAAACGCGATCGGCACGCCCGCCATGACAGCGCAGCCGAGCAGGCCGACGAAGAAGATCAGCAGGTTCCAGTTGCCAAGCGACTTCAGCGAAGGGCCGGCGAAATAGAGGGCTCCGGCGATCGCCGCAAACAATAGTCCGACGGCCAACAGATCCTTGGCCGAACGCTTCACCAGCGTGAGGCAGATGCTGGCCAGCGCGACGATGCAACCAGCTGGAATCGCGGCGGCGCGGACCACGCCGGACCAGCCGAGCGCGGGCGTCTCTACGAACGCCTGGTCTTCCACATAGTCCAGCGCCGGATGCAGGATGATCGCCAGGAACAGCGCGACGGAGCCGGCTGCGAGCGTCGAGGTCCACGCCTCCGCGCGGGGCGACAAATGGGAGGTGAAGAAGGTCAGGCGCATATGCGACGAGCGCTGCACTGCGATGGCGCTGCCGAGCATGGCGAGCCACAGGAACAGGATCGAGGCGAGCTCGTCCGACCAGATGATGGGCCGATGAAAGACGCCGCGCGCGACGATGCCGGCGAACAGGATGACGACCTCCGCGACGACAGCGGCCGCCGCCGGGATCTCCACCAGCCAGCGCAGCATCTGCTCCGGCCAGTTTACCCGGATCGGCCGCGCGTCATCGAGCGTGACCGCCTCGGGCATGCCGACGACCGCGCTCACGCGAGCGCCCCGACGGCAGCCTCGAGCGTCTTCCAATTGTCCTCGCCGAACTTGCCACGCCACTCCTTGTAGAATCCGGCGCTCGACAGTCCTTTGCGGAAGGCCTCCTTGTCGGACGCCTCGAAGGTAATTCCCTTTGCGACCAGCTGATCCTTCAGTGTCATATTGAGCTTCGCGGTATCGGCGCGCTGCTCCATCGCGGCCTGGTCGAACTCCTTGCGGACCAGCGCCTGCAGATCATCGGGCAGTGCTTTCACCGAGCGGCGATTGCCCAGGATGAAGAACGGATCCCAGATGTGATTGGTCTCGGAAATGTACTTCTGCACCTCATAAATCTTGCCGGCTTCGATCGTCACAAGCCCGTTCTCCTGCCCGTCGACCAGGTGCGTCTGCAGCGCCGTGTACAATTCGTTGAAATTGATCGACGTCGGGTTGGCGCCCAGCGACTTGAAAAGCGAAGTGAAGATCGGTGAGACAGGCACGCGGATCCGATAGCCGGCGAGATCGCCCGGCGTCTTGATTGGCTTTGTAAACGACGAGATCTGCCGAAACGTATTGTCCGCCGGCTTGGCGATCACAAGCGCGCCGGTCTTCTCGATCTGGGCTGCGATCAGCCTGCCGAGATCGCCGTCCATCGCATTCCAGACCTGGCTGTAGTCGGAGAAGGCAAAGCCGACATTGGCGATGCCGGCGACCGGCGCCACCGTCGACAGCACGGAGCCGGCGATGTTGAGAAAGTCGACGCCCCCGCTGCGGATCTGGGTCAAGAGATCCGTATCGGAGCCAAGCTGGGAGGCCGGAAAGAACTTGATCTCCAGCCGCCCGCCGCTAGCTTCCTTGATCCGCTTCACGGCCTGGTCGAGCCGGGTGTTGATCGGTTGCGTCAGCGACTGGCCGGTGGCGAGCTTGTACTCGAACTCGGCCGCTTGCGCCGGCCTGGTGCGAATTGCGACCAGAGGTATGGCCGCGGCAGCAGTCAAGAAGTTGCGGCGCGAGATGGTGTGGCGTTGGCCCGACATCGTTCGTCCTCCCCTGGTGCTCGTTTGCCGCGCCTTGTCGACGCGCATGTTTATTCATTGCCGCGCGCAAGCCCTGCGGCGGGTATCGTTGAAGTCGCTTGTCTGGTGAAAGGGCTCTAGCCTTGCGTTCCTTCCCCCGGGTGGACCGGCGCGCTGCGTCGGCCCGTTTCCTCGATCGGCGCCTGTCTGTCGCGGGCTGCCTTGAACCTGAAGCCTAGATCGCTGGTCATGCACGACAATTGAATTATATTCGTCGTCACTTTAGCTGGTCTAAAAGGTTCTCCGATGCAGATACCGTTCCGCGCCATTATTGTCTTCCACGCGGTGGCGCGTGCGGGCAGCATATCCCGTGCGGCGGATGAACTGCGGGTGACGCCATCGGCCGTCAGCCAGCAGATCCAGGCGCTGGAGCTGCACCTTGGCACCGCGCTGACCTCGCGGGTCGGACGCAACATCACGCTGACCGAGGCCGGCGAGCGCTATTTCGAGATGATCAGCCGAGAGATCGAGCACGTCACGGACGTGACGCAGCACGTCCGCGGCATCCGCTCGGCCACCACATTGACGGTGCGCGCAGCACCGAGCGTGTCGAGCAAATGGCTGTTGCCGCGGCTGGCGAGCTTCGTCGATGCCAATCCCGACATCGAATTGCGGCTTGACGGCACCAATGAGCCGACCGACTTCCGCAAGGAGAATGTCGACCTGGAGATCCGGCATGGCGAAGGCGGCTGGGCCGGCCTGTTCGTCGAAAGCCTGGGTAAGGAGCGGTTCTTTCCGCTATGTGCGCCTTCATCCTTTGCGGCGGGCAGCCTATCCGCCCAGGATCTGCTCAAGCATCGGCTGATCCATTCGGTGAAGTCGCAGATGCAATGGCCGCGCTGGTTCGCGGAAGCCGGCATCGAGGCTGCGGAACGCTGGAAGCGCGTGCTGTTCGATCGCAGCCACATGGCCATCGATGCCGCCGTCGACGGCCTCGGCATTGGCCTCGACAGCGAGCTGCTGGCCTGGCGCGAATTGCGCGATGGCCGCCTGGTTTGCCCGGTGAAGGATCCGCCCGAGGTCACGCTGACCACGCAGTGGATCGTCTGTCCGCACGGCCATCTGCGCCACCGCAAGACCCGCACTTTCCTCGACTGGCTGCGCACGGAACGCGACAGCTGGAGTGCGCAGCAACACACGCGGATTGTTTAGCGTGTCTACATCGTCGTGGCAGATAATCTGAATTGCCCCCGGATTCGCGGCTGCCTAACGTTTCGGTGCAAGGCGAGCACGGCCGGACCTCACGGCTGCAACGAACGCCGTCACCCGAGGAACGCTGAAGGAAATCCAGATGAATCTCCATCGCATGCTGCTGGAGCGCAAGGCTGCCGGCAAGCCTGTCACCATTGGCTTGATCGGTGCCGGAAAATTCGGCCTGATGTTCCTGTCGCAGGTGCGCCAGACCGACGGCATGCATCTCGTCGGAGTCGCAGACCTGAACACCACCCGCGCCCGCGCGCAGCTCAAGCTCGGTTGCTGGCCGGAAGAGCAATACGCGGCAGCCTCGATCGATGACGCGCTCAAGCATGGCAGCACGGTTGTCACCGACAACGCCGACGCGCTGATCACCCATCCGGCGATCGAGGTGATCATCGAGGCGACCGGCGACCCCGGCGCCGGCATCCGCTTTGCGATGAAGGCGATCGAGAACGGCAAGCACATCGTGATGGTCAATGTCGAAGCGGACGCGGTCGCAGGGCCCATTCTGGCGCGCAAGGCGAAGCAAGCCGGCGTCGTCTATTCACTCGCCTGGGGCGACCAGCCGGCGCTGATCGCCGATCACGTCGACTGGGCGCGCGCGGCCGGCTTCAAGGTCGTCGCCGCCGGCAAGGGCACGCGCTACCACCCGACCTATCACCAGTCGACGCCGGATACCGTCTGGGACATCCTCGACAAATACATGAAGATCAAGGATCGCAACTCGATCAATCCAAAGATGTTCAACTCGTTCGTCGACGGCACCAAGTCGGGCATCGAGATGACCGCGGTCTGCAATGCGACCGGGCTGCATGCGCAGAGCGAGGGCCTCTCATTCCCGCCGGCCACGCGCTTCGAGCATGCCGAGATCTGCAAGCCGAAATCCGACGGCGGCATGCTGGAGAGATCCGGCGTTACCGAGGTGACCTCGTCGGTCTATCGCGACGGCTCCGATGTTCCGCAGAGCCTCGTGATGGGCACCTATGTCGTGTTCGAGACCGACAGCGCCTATTCGGAGGAGTGTTTCCGCGAATACAGCATGCTGCAGGACAAGACCGGCAAATATGCCTCGCTGTACCGGCCGATCCACATGATCGGGCTCGAGCTCGGCATCTCCGTGGCGTCGGCGGCGCTGCGCAAGGAGCCGACGGGGGCACCGATCGTGTTCAACTCCGACGTGGTCGCGACTGCCAAACGTAAGCTGAAGGCCGGCGAAATGCTCGACGGCGAGGGCGGCTTCTGTGTCTGGGGCAAGCAGACCCCGGCCGACGCTTCACTGAAGCAGGGGTATTTGCCGCTGGGCCTCGCCCATCATGTCAAGCTCAAGACCGATATCGAGCAAGGCCAGCGCCTGAAATGGGAGGACGTCGAGTACGACCCCGACGGTCTCGCGGTGCGGGTACGTCGCGAGATGGAGGCGGCCTTCCGGCAACCCAACATCGCTTAGCGCAGCTTCAGCCGCTCCGCAGGCACGGTCATGGCCGCAACGCCGGCCATGACCAGCAGCAGGCCCAGCGCGAGGTTTGACGGCACGCTCTCGCCGAGCAGCAGCACCGACAGACCCACGCCGATCGGGATGCGCAAGTACCCTTGCGCGTTGGTGGTCAGCGTGCCGAGCCGGCCGAGGCAGACGTAGAACAGCATCAGGCCCAGTGCGCTGGAGACGATGCCCATGACGATGGTGGCGATGATCGCCGTCGGCGTCGGCTGCAGCGTCCACGGCTGGTCGATGATCAGCGAGGGCGGCAGCAGGATGATGCCGCCGAACAGCAGCGAGCCGGCCGCCACGACCATCGGGTCGTATTCCGACAGGCGAAGACCGAAGATCGTCGCGCAGGCAAAGGAGATCGTGGCGAGCAGGATCGCGATCTCCGCGACGATCTCGCTACCGAAGCCGCGCAGCGCGTCGAGCCCAACGATGGCGACAGTGCCGGCGAGACCCAAGAGCGCGCCGGCGAGCTTGAGCAGCGTCGCCGGCTCGTGCCGTGTGATCAGCGAGGTGATCAGGAAGGCGAAGATCGGCGTGGTCGAGGCCAGCACCACCGTGTTCGAGGCCGGCACATATTGCTGCGACCAGGTGATGATCAGGAACGGAAAGGTCGAGTTGATCAATTGCTGGGTGGCGAACAGCTTCCAGGCCGTGGCATCGGTCGGGACCTTGATGCCGCGCATCCACAGGATCGCGAACAGGAAGGCGGCTGCAATCAGCGAGCGCGCCGATATGAAGGTGATGGGCGGGATGGTGGGAAGCGCGAGCTTGGCCAGCGGATAGGTCGAGCTCCAGCAGCAGGCCAGGGCGAGCAGCAGGGCATAGTCGCGCCAGTTGCGTGCGCCGGTTGTGGCGATGGGAGAAAGTGGTGCGGCGGCCGTCGCGCGCCCCGCCTCCGATGTGCTCTGCGGCACCTTGTTCTTGCTCCCCGGCGCAATAGCGCTTGCCGGGAAGTCTGGGCGAGGACGCGCGAAAAGGGAAGGCGTCGAGCTATGCGTTTGGCTGGGGCTGCGGCTTCCGCTTGATCCGCTTGATCGTGCCGGAAAAGGTGAGCAGCACCCGCTCGCCGGACATCATCTGGCCGCGCAGGAAGATCAGCGAACCGCCGGCCCGGCTCACCTCGCCGGTGCATTCGATCAGCTCGCCCTCCCGTGCCGCGTCGAGGAATTCGCAGGAAAAATTGGTCGTCACGGCCCGGCTGTCCAGGACATGGGTGGCGATCGCGAACAGGGAATAGTCGGCAAAGGCCATGTAGCAGCCGCCATGGACGTTTCCGGAGCCGTTGAGGTGCTTCTTCTCGACCCGGAAGGCGCTCCGGACGCTGCCGTCCGCCTCGATCCGGTGCCAGAAGGGGCCGACATGGGACTCAAAACTGTCGCGAATCCAGGTCCGCCAGCCCTCAAATTCGCCCTCGGTGGCGACGTGAAGGTCAGGGCGGCGGGGCGGGGGCGCTTTGGTCAATTCGTGCAAGGAAATGGGCCTTCAATTGCGGGTCTTCAGCCCTTAAATCCGATCTGTCGGCGCCGTGCAATTCCTGTTCCCACAGGCGGCCTGCCGCAAAATGTGGGACAGCGGGAAAATGCGCCATAAAGGGCTTTTCGCGAGCCCCGGATGTTCCTAAGAACGGCCAAACCGCCGCCGAAAGCCCCTGAAGCCATGAAGAACGAACCCAAGATCACCCCCGAACTGGTTGCCGCCCACGGGCTCAAGCCCGACGAATACGAGCGCATCCTGAAGCTGATCGGGCGGGAGCCGAGCTTTACCGAGCTCGGCATCTTCTCGGCGATGTGGAACGAGCACTGCTCGTACAAATCCTCGCGCATCCATCTGCGCGGCCTGCCGACCAAGGCGCCCTGGGTGATCCAGGGCCCCGGCGAGAATGCCGGCGTGATCGACATCGGCGATGGCCAGGCCGTGGTCTTCAAGATGGAGAGCCACAACCACCCGAGCTATATCGAGCCCTATCAGGGCGCGACCACCGGCGTCGGCGGCATTTTGCGCGACGTCTTCACCATGGGCGCGCGCCCCATCGCCTGCCTCAATGCGCTGAGCTTCGGTGCCCCCGAGCATGCCAAGACCCGGCATCTCGTCTCCGGCGTCGTCGCCGGCGTCGGCGGCTACGGCAATTCCTTCGGCGTGCCGACGGTCGGCGGCCAGGTGCGCTTCCACACCCGCTATGACGGCAACATCCTCGTCAACGCGATGGCCGTGGGCCTCGCCGATGCCGACAAGATCTTCTATGCGGCCGCCTCCGGCGTGAACATGCCGATCGTCTATCTCGGCTCCAAAACGGGGCGCGACGGCATCCACGGCGCCTCGATGGCCTCGGCCGAGTTCGACGACAAGTCCGAGGAGAAGCGCCCGACCGTGCAGGTCGGCGATCCCTTCGCCGAGAAGCTGCTGCTCGAGGCCTGCCTCGAGATCATGGCGAAGGGCTGCGTCATCGCGATCCAGGACATGGGCGCGGCGGGCCTGACGTGCTCGGCGGTGGAGATGGGCGCCAAGGGCGACCTCGGCGTCGATCTCGATCTCGACGCGGTGCCGACCCGCGAGACCGGGATGAGCGCCTACGAGATGATGCTCTCGGAAAGCCAGGAGCGCATGCTCATGGTGCTCAAGCCCGAGAAGGAAAAGGAAGCCGAGGCGATCTTCAAGAAGTGGGGCCTGGATTTCGCCGTCGTCGGCTACACCACGCCGAGCAAGCGTTTCGTGGTCAAGCATGGCGGCGACGTCATGGCCGATCTGCCCATCAAGGAGCTCGGCGACGAGGCGCCGCTCTATGACCGTCCGCACGTCCCCTCGGCCGCGTTGCCGGTCGTGCACGCCCGCGACGTGCCGGCGCCGATGAGCCTCGGTGCCGCGCTGGAGACGCTGATCGGCACGCCCGACATGTGCTCTAAGCGCTGGGTCTGGGAGCAGTACGACCACGTCATTCTCGGCAACACGATGCAGCGCCCCGGCGGCGATGCCGCCGTCGTACGCGTTGAGGACGGGCCGAAGGGACTTGCGCTGACCGTCGATGTCACGCCGCGCTATTGCGAGGCCGATCCGTTCGAGGGCGGCAAGCAGGCGGTGGCGGAGGCCTGGCGCAACATCACCGCGGTCGGCGGCAAGCCGCTCGCGATCACCGACAATCTCAATTTCGGCAACCCTGAGCGGCCCGAGATCATGGGCCAGTTCGTCGGCTGCCTGAAGGGCATCTCGGAAGCCTGCCGCACGCTGGACTTCCCGGTCGTGTCCGGCAACGTCTCGCTCTACAACGAGACCAACGGCCGTGCGATCCTGCCGACGCCCTCGATCGGCGGCGTCGGCCTGCTCGACGACTTCACCAAATCCGCCTCGCTCGCCTTCAAGGCGGAGGGCGAGGCGATCCTCTTGATCGGCGAGACGCACGGCTGGATCGGACAGTCCGTTTACTTGCGCGATATCTGCGGTCGCAATAGTCGAAGAACGCCTTCGGCACGCGGCGCTTATGCAGCGCGCGAAGATCGTCGATACAGGTAATATGCTTCATGCTCGTTTCCCCGGCCCGTCTGACTCG